>JAUWWO010000040.1 GCA_030616825.1 Candidatus Margulisiibacteriota bacterium
CAACTCTTCTGTAATCAAATCCCTTAAGGGCTAGTTCGATGATATCAACCAGATCGTCATTCCCCAGAACAATAAACTTTCTCTGACCGCGGTTGTACTCATCCAAAACTATCTTAGCGATCTCCCCGCGTACAAGTTTGACCAGATTTACTGTTTTCATTATGTAATTATAGGACTTCTTTGCCTTCTCGGAGAAACCCTTTGGGGTGAGGATGTATTCGATCTTCTTTGGGGTCAACCCTTTGGTCTTTACGGACCCGCGCTTGATGAGGCGCTTGAGGATGATATTGACTGTACCGAGAGAAAATTTCACACGGCTAGAAAGTTCCCGTTGCGTAAGTTTCCCGGTTTTTGAAATCTCCTCTATTACCTTTAATTCCTTTTCATCAACTTCATGTTTCATTTTACACCTTGTTCAATCTCAAAATAAGATGTTCAGATGTTGTTCAAGCATTGAACATTATACTCTTTCCAAGAAAGTTGTCAAGGGGATTTTTAAAATAGATTGAGGTCCGCGTAGGCAAGCCTCTCAGGCTTGCTGAAATACAGAAATGTCGGCCTAAGAGGCCGACCTACGCGATTTTGAGGACTTCCTTCTGTTTAACGATTAACTCCTTAATCCCCTTCCCTGCCAGCTCTAGAAGAGAATCAAGTTGTTTCTTGGAGAAAGGAGAAGTTTCTGCAGTTCCCTGCACCTCGACGAAATTCCCAGCCTCTGTCATTACCACGTTCATATCCACCTTGGCGGCAACATCCTCAGAATATGGCAAATCAAGAAGGAAGTTCTGCCCTATAATTCCAACACTCACAGCAGCTAAGAATTGCTTAATAGGGTGAGCTTTTATCTTTCCTTGTTCTTTTAACTTAGTCAGAGCATCATACAGGGCTACAAAGGACCCTGTTATTGCAGCAGTCCTAGTACCGCCATCAGCTTGCACTACATCAGCATCTAAAAATATTGTCCTCTCGCCGAGTTTATCCATGTCAGTGACAGCCCTAAGCGACCGCCCAATTAGCCGCTGGATCTCCTGTGACCTTCCACGAGCCCTACCATGCCGCTCCCTCAGGCTTCTCTCAGAAGTAGCACCCGGGATCATCGCATACTCAGCAGTTACCCAGCCAGATCCTGAACCCTTTCTATAATTGGGAACGGATTCTTCAATAAAAGCAGTGCATATGAGCTTTGTGTCCCCCATCTCTATCCAGACCGAACCTAACGGGTATTTAAGAAAATTCCTCACTATCTTTGTTTGCCTTAATTCATCAGGCTTTCGGCCATCTGCTCTTACTGGATTCATGATTATTCGTCCTTTCTATTCTTTCGTAACCTTAATCGTCACCTGAACTAAAATAGCGTCCGATACAGAAATCAGACGCTACATTTTATTTGTGGTAGCTTTCCTACTCAGAAACCTCTTTTCCCTTCTCTTTCTCCTTTTCCCCTTTCTCCTCTTTCTTTAAAACATCAGCAATTGACTTTGGCTCCTCAGCACGTCCTTCACCAACGACTCTGGAAAGCCGCTCTCTGCCGGCACGAATTGACCGTAGTATCCTCGCAGATGTAGCTTCCAGATTGGCCAGTACTTCATCAGCGTATTTATCTGCCCCTTGTCGAACTTCCTTTGCGACTTGGTATGCCTGCTGAAGAACTTCGATTGCCTTGCCCTCTATGTCTTCGGGCTCTGTCTTTGCCTTTTGAGGGAGCCTAGCCCCCTTCCCCTTCTTTGGGATCACCTCATCAAGGACCTCCGCCTTTGTAACTAGATGCTTTTCCCTACCAATCGCCTTTTTGGCAAAATCCTCTCCCCCCTGAAGAACAAGCCGCACTTTATCTATGACCGCAAGAAGCTTTTCCTCGTTCACGATCGTCTTGGAAGAAAGCGGGACCTTGAATCCATCAAGTATCATTGCCTCAAGTGTATCCAGTAATCCTAAAATCTCCATTTATGTCCCCTTTTCTTTCAAGGATTTTAGACATCTTTCCACAGATGGAGGTACAAGACCTTCGACACTCCCCCCTAAGCGAGCGACCTCTTTTACAAGACTGGAACTCAAGTAAGAGTATTTATAATCGGTCATCATAAAGATCGTCTCCACCTCCGGATCCATCCTGCGATTGGTCAGAGCCATCTGAAATTCATAATCAAAGTCCGAGACAGCCCGCAGTCCCCTAACGATCGCAGTTGCCTTTACCTTCTTAACATAATCCACCAGAAGGCCGTCAAAACTATCAATCTTAATGTTCTTTCGATCCTTAAGCGTCTCTTTTAGCATCGCCACTCTATCATCGATGTTAAAAGCTGGAGCCTTTTCTGGATTTCTTATCACCGCGACATAAATGATATCAAAGATCTTCAGCGCACGATCGACAATATCAATGTGCCCAGCTGTAATGGGATCAAAACTCCCTGGATAAACTGCTATTTTCATTCTTTCTTAACCCCAGTGACCAATTTATAAAACGACAAAACTGTATCCCCGTAACGAGAATCTCTGAATTTAATCAAGTTACCAAAGTTCTCCGAGATCTCATGTTTTGCCCTGTGTTCTGCTACAACTAGAGCATCGTCTTTAACAAGCCCTGATGCCGAGAGTCTCTCTAGCGCTTCCTCTAAGATTGGACTTCCATAAGGTGCGCCCAAGAATATTATATCAAATTTAGCCCCTTTACGGTCCAAAACCTTTATCGCTCGGAGTACATCAAGAGAATAAACCTCTGCGCTGGGATCAAGCTCTGTGGCAGCCAGATTTTGCCTGATCGTGGACACAATCCTCTTATTCAACTCAATAAATATCGCTATCTTTGCTCCACGAGATAAGGCCTCTATACCCACAGCGCCGGTCCCTGCAAAAAGATCCAGAAAGTAACTATCTGGAACCTTTTCCCCAAGTATATTGAAAAGAGCTTCTTTTGCTTGATCCGTTAACGGCCGAATCCTCTGACCACGAGATAAGTTCGGCGCTTTTAACTTTTTGCCTTTTGCTTTGCCGGATATTACACGCATTTAATAATTCTTCAATGACCAATTATACAATTAAACAATTGTTAAGGTATTATTATCAATTGAGCATGCCAAGTTCTAAAAACTTCCCGAATCTTGACTTAAGTTCTTGACGAAGCATCCCGTTTTCCTTCTTCTCCAGCTTTGGATCTACTCCAAGAAGTTCTGTTGCTGCAGTTCTTGCAATTCTCAAAATCTGCTCATCAGCTATTATATCAGCTACATAGAAACTCGGCAAGCCAGACTGGGCCACTCCACAAAAGTCGCCAGGACCGCGGATACGTAGATCCTCTTCCGCGATCTTGAAACCATCATTTGACAAAAGCATAGCTGAAATTCTTTTGCGCCCTTCTTCAGACTTCGGATCAGCAGAAATTAAACAATAAGACTGCTCGGCCCCCCGTCCAATTCGGCCCCGTAGCTGGTGCAGTTGCGCCAATCCAAAGCGCTCTGCATGCTCAATCAGCATAACCGTAGCATTTGGTATATCTATCCCAACCTCGATAACGGTCGTGGAAACCAAGATATTAACCTTACCCTCTTTGAACTTCTTCATAATGCTCTCTTTTTCTTCCCCTTTAAGCCGGCCGTGAAGGAGCCCTACCTTAAACTCCGGAAAGACCTCTCTCTCGAGAGTCTTCGCTTCAAGCTTTGCGGCCTTAAGGTCTAAAGTCTCAGATTCTTCAATAAGGGGGCAAACAACAAATACCTGGCGGCCCCTCGCTACCTCCCCTCTTATAAATTCATAAGCCCTGGCACGCTTCCCAGGATCAACATGGATTGTCTTGACCGGAGTACGCCCAGGAGGCATCTCGTCTATCACGGATCTATCAAGATCTCCATATAATGTAAGGGCCAAGCTCCGGGGTATCGGCGTTGCTGTCATAACAAGTATATCAGGACCCAACCCCTTCTTACTCAAATTTGCCCTTTGAAGCACCCCAAAGCGCTGCTGCTCATCTATAACCACAAAGCCCAAATTCTTAAACTCAACATCCTCCTCGATCAAAGCATGGGTGCCAATGACAACGTCAATTCCTCCATTAGCGAGTTTTTGCTTAATCTTTTTTCTATGCGAAGGCTTTATGCTACTTATTAAAAGTTCTACTTTAATCCCCAGGGGCTTAAGGCCCTCTCTTATCCTTGAATAATGCTGCTGAGCCAGGATCTCAGTTGGAGCCATTAATGCTCCTTGATAGCCACTTTGAACTGCAACTATCATGGCCATGGTTGCGATAATGGTCTTGCCCGAGCCCACATCCCCTTGCAGGAGCCTGGCCATGGGTAAGGCAACCCCCATATCGGCCTTGATTTCTTCAAAAACCTTGACTTGAGCATTTGTAAGTGTAAATGGAAGTGAGGAAATAAATTTTCTGAGCCGCTCTCCATGAACTTCAAATTTTATTCCCCTTGCCTCTTCTTTAAAGACCCTTCTCCTCAGAAGCAAACCCAATTGAAATGTAAAGAAATCGTCAAACGCAAGCCGATAATGCGATGGAGTTATAACTTTAAGATCGTCTGGAAAGTGAAGACTCCTGATCGCAGGGGTAAGGTCCTTCAGATCATATTTTACCTTTACCTTCGAGGGAAGCGGATCAACAATTGAGCCAAGATGTGATGCAAGCAGTCCTTCCATTACCTTGCGGATTCTCTTCTGGGGAAGCCCTTCTGTCAATGGATACTTGGGAACAATGGGAGGCAATTCTTCATCATCGCTAATTAACTCGTAGTCCCTCACAGAGAGCTCCATCTCAGCGTTGTAAGAGTTAAACTCCGCCTTGCCGGAAACTAAAATCTTAAGTCCCCTCTTCAGGATATTCTGCATGAATGGCTGATTAAACCACAGCGCATATATAACCCCAGTCCTATCCATTACAGCAGCTTTTACAATAGTGAACCCTCCACGTGTTTTATTTACTATAACCTTAGTGATGCTCCCTTTTATAAAGGCTGTCTCGCCTGGATTTATTTTTGCAATCGGAACAATATTACGCCGGTCCACATAATCCCTTGGAAAGAAGTAGATCAAGTCTCTAATTGTTTCAACCCCCAGCCGTTTAAGTATTTTTGCAATTTTGGGGCCAACACCTTTTACATACTGGGCTGGGCTGTCAAGCGAGGAGATTTGTTCTTTGCTGCCGACTTCTTTGTGAAATGAAGGTTTTAAATTCTTCTCCGCCGAAAGAGACCCAAGTAAATTCTCTGCCATTACAACTACTCTTCTTCTTTCATCTTGGTCCAGCATTGAATAATCCTTGAACAAGTTGGTCAAGCTCAAAAGGATCTCTTTGTTTTGCCTATCAGCCAATCCCATTGCTTCATTCAGCCATTTAATAATGTAAGAAGAGAAACCAATGGTTACTGACCGGTTATCATAACCATTCTTCTTCTCGATTGGGAAGGGTTTCTTGATGAGATCGATTATGGAATTTAGGTCTTTTCGGAGTGGCATAATAGGTTAATTTTACCATAAAGTTTTGCCATCTTAAAATTATTATCCCTGTCTTTGGTCAGCCGGAAGCTGGACAAGCAAAAGCGGTCGTGATATAAATAAACACCTCACTTATAAAAGTATGGAGAAATTTCAAATGAAAAAAGAACGATGGGAAAGGGTTAATGCTCTTGAGCGCGAGTG
>JAUWWO010000121.1 GCA_030616825.1 Candidatus Margulisiibacteriota bacterium
ACCCAGAGAAATGTTTGCTTAATCGGGATTACCTACCTGCCCAATAGTTGCCTTGCATTCGAGATGCACCATGCGCTGCTCACCCGAAGGAAGCCGCAAAGTCGCATATCCCCCTTCCTTGGCCACAACTTGAGCATAGGAACCAGCTGACCTTGCGAGTATTCCTCCCTCACCCTTCTTCAATTCAACATTATGGATGACTGTACCAATGGGAATACTTTTAAGAGGAAGAGCATTACCCAAAGCAATTTCCACATCATCACCAGATTCAACGGCGGCTTCAACCTTAATTCCCAACGGTGCGATTATATATCGGAGCTCTCCATCATCATACTTGAGCAGAGCAATTCTTGCGTTCCTGCATGGGTCATATTCAACTCCTACCACCTGGGCCTTAATCCCGTCCTTATCGCGCTTAAAGTCGATAATTCTATAAAATTTCTTATTTCCTCCACCCCTATGCCGTACACTTATCCTTCCGGAAGAATCTCTGCCCGCTTTCTTTTTTAATATTCGAATAAGCGATTTCTCAGGTTTATGCTTTGTTATATCTTCATATGTTTCAACATCCTGAAATCTCTGTCCTGGTGTTAGTGGATTTTTTTGTTTAACAGCCATTTTTTATTCCCCTTAAAAATTTAATCCTTAAGCTAAGCTTCTAAACTTTCTATCTTTTGTCCTGGCTCAAGCGTTACATAGGCCTTCTTCCAGCTTTTTGTTCTGCCAGGCATCCCTCTTATTGCTCCGCGAGTCTTTCCCTTAACCTTGATAGTATTCACGTCCAAAACCTTAACGCCAAAAATTTTCTCCGCGGCGCGCTTTATATCGATCTTAGTTGCCCAACTTAACACACGGAAAACGTACCGACTTCTTGCTCTCTCATCCGTGGTTTTCTCTGTTATAACCGGTGCCAGGATTATGTCGTGTACATCCATTACTTAAGCCTCCCCTCTAATAATGTAACCGCTCCCTTTGACATAACCAGCCAATCGCTTGCCAACAAATCATGGATATTAAGCTCCGCTGGAGAGTAAAGCTTGACACCCTCTATGTTTCTTGCCGAGAGCTCCAAGTTGGGATTCAACTCATCAACAACAATCAAAGACCTTCCCTCAATTCCAATTCCCTTAAGGAATTTAACCATCTCTTTCGTCTTAGGACCTGAAACCTTTATCTCCGGAACAAGTTTTATTCTTTTGGCTCTGGCCATTTGAGATAAAACAACCTTCAGAGCCAACTTTCTTACCTTTTTAGGCAAGTTATATGAATAATCCCTCGGCTTGGGTGGAAATATAACACCCCCACCCCTCCACAGAGGGGATCTTATACTTCCAACACGGGCCCGACCAGTGCCCTTCTGTCTCCACGGTTTGACCCCTCCACCAGAGACTTCGCCCATCGTTTTTGCAGAGTGTGTTCCACGCCTCCGGGAGGCCAAGTACCAAACAAGTGTTGAGTGCACAACATGCTCATTTGGCGGCACTGAAAAGACTTCATCAGAGACCAAGACCTTCCCTGTTTTTTTTCCATCTGAGCTAATCAAAGTAAGTTCCACTTCTTTTTTCTCAACCAGCCTTTCTTATGACCAACAAACCATTCTTTGCTCCGGGTACAGCACCCGAAACCAGTAAAAGATTCTTTGCCGGGTCAATCTGCACAACAGCTAAATTCTTTACTGTTACACGGTCCACACCCATTCTTCCAGCCATCTTGGTTCCTTTGAGCACTCTACCAGGAGTAGTTCCCGCACCAATAGAGCCCGGGATCCTATGAGATTTCGAACCATGGGTCATCGGACCTCTTCTAAAATGCCACCTTTTCACAGTACCGGCTGTCCCCTTTCCAATAGAAGTCCCGACAACATTGACCAGTTCCCCTACTTTAAAGATGCCCACGTTCATCTCCTGACCCAATGAGTACTCATCTACCTTATCCATTCTAAACTCCCTAAGGTATTTAGGGGCTTTGGAGAGTCCTGCCCGAGAAACATGGCCCGCTTCTGGTTTATTTATATTTTTGCCAGAGCCAAATCCTATCTGAAGAGCACTGTAGCCATCGTCCTCTATGGTTTTTTTTGAACGACATAGCATGGCCCTGCCTCAATTACTGTTACGGGCACGACTTTCCCATCTTTATCAAAAACTTGAGTCATTCCTAATTTTTTCCCAAGCAAACCTAACATAATATCAACCTTAATTCTTAATCCTTCTTCTTATCCTTATTTCACCTTTATCTCTATATCCACTCCTGCTGGGAGATCTAGCTGCATCAGCGCATCAATTGTTTGAGGCGCTGGGTCCAATATATCGATCAACCTTTTGTGTGTCCTTATTTCGAAATGCTCTCGGGATTTTTTATCTACATGAGGAGACCTGAGCACACAGTAAACTTCCTTCGCTGTGGGGAGTGGTATAGGCCCCGAGACAGCTGCTCCAGCACGCTTGGCTGTTTCCACTATCTTTATCGCGGATTGATCCAAAATCCAGTGATCGTATCCTTTAAGTCTTATTCTGATCCTTTGCCGTACCATTTACTCTCCTTTTACTCAATTATTTTCGATACCGCTCCTGCTCCAACAGTGTGTCCGCCTTCTCGTATCGCAAACCTCATGCCCTCTTCAATGGCCACATCAGTGATCAGAGATACCCCCATGGTAATGTTATCTCCAGGCATGACCATCTCTACCTTCTCCGGGAGCTTTATCTCTGCAGTAACATCTGTCGTTCTTATGAAGAACTGCGGCTTGTACCCGGAGAAGAATGGAGTATGTCGGCCTCCCTCTTCCTTTGTCAAAACATAAACCTGAGCATCGAATTTCTTGTGAGGTTTTATGCTCCCCGGCTTTGCCACAACCATGCCCCGCTTGAGCTCGTCCTTCTCCATACCTCGAAGCAGGACTCCGACGTTGTCTCCAGCTATACCCTCATCCAGGGTCTTGCGGAACATCTCCACTCCTGTGACCACAGACTTTTTGTGACTGCCAAGCCCCACAACCTCTAC
>JAUWWO010000019.1 GCA_030616825.1 Candidatus Margulisiibacteriota bacterium
CCCCTCAAGTGGAAAAGGGACTAGGGATTAGGGACAAGGGATTAGGGGTGAGTTGGAGAGGGAGAAGCGAGCGTATCTGGATTTTCTTAGATTTTAGGCGGAAAGTTCACTTCCCATCTATCCCAATTCTCATTTATTGGCTTTCCGAAATCTGTGTGGAACAAAAATTGAATAAAGGGAACATTTCCTGGCATCACAGAATATTCTATTTTTCCAAGCCCTAAATCTTTTCCTATATTATAAAGAGCCCCCAAAGCTTTGCCGCCGAACCCTTCCGTCTTAGATGAAATTGACCAAAACCAAAGCATTTCGGTTGAGAAAAATATCTTGAAGTCCAATCGGAAGAATTCCTTTTCCTCAAGAGCGGTTTTCCTAAATTTAACCGGTTCTTCTGCGGCTTTTAAGGTAAACCCGAGTATTTGATTTGGATGGTCATCAAACCACATTCCAACATAAGAATTTTTAAATATCGATCCAAAATGAGAGATGACCGTGGCCTTAAGCTTTTCTTCTGCAATCTCGGAACTGTTGAAAAGAGAGAAGTGGTTTGTGCCCAGTGTAAAGTTCTGCCCCTTACAGCATCTCAATGCCTCATTATAAGTTATCGACCGGTTTTGAGCGGTGATCTGTGCCCGCTCGGCAATCGGTATCCTTGTTTTTAATAATTTTTTAGGAGAGCCCCTGAATAGACTTTGGACTCTTAGATCATGAGGATACATGTGAAAACCCATAATATTCCTCCTGATTGTATTTCGAAAAATTTAAGTGAAGATTTCAGTTTTTACTCCCTCCCGGATAAATGCCCTCCCGAATAAATGCAGGGCTCTAATACCCGAATATTAAGCACGAATTCACGAATTAAGACATTAGGGAATTCGGATGAGATATTTGTGTATTCGGGCGATGGGAACGTATCAATTTGACTCCTTCCCCCAATTTCGTTAAAATAAAATTTAATTATGGAAAAAGAAATACGTATTCAGCCAGTTGATATAAATGAGCTAAAAAGGAGGCTTTATCTTCAAGTTGAAGAGGGCGAGGAGATAAAAAGGCCCCCTTCGCTTAAAGGGTCAAAGTGCCCTAAATGTACCGGCAACTTTAAGAGTATTTCCGTCTACAAGAAATTCTATATCGATAAATGTAAGAAGTGTAAGGGAATCTGGTTGGATTATGGGGAACTTCAGGATCTTTTAAAGCTGGATATGAAGGTGCTGTTGAAGCTGGAAACTGAAACACCGAAGGAAGCAGCGAAAAAAGTTTCAGATGAAGTGTATTATTTTGATGAACGTCGAAGAATGTTGCAATGCCCCAGGTGTAAAAGGTCCCTGAGGGAAACATACTTTAGGCGTGACGTTGCCATCTGGGTAGAAATTTGCGATCATTGTAAAGGTGCTTTTTATGATCATGGGGAACTCACCAAGGTGATTAAACTCTTGAAAAAGAAGCGGTAGGCATTCCTTGTAACATTAACCAATGAAAACCTACACCGACAAGGTAGGGATTAGGGATTAACTCACCCCCTTGATCCCCCTCTCTTTTAAAAAGAGAGGGGTGCCGAGTCCGCCGAAGGCGAGACGAGGCGGGGTGAGTTAATTTTATTTCTGTCTTCTTGAATCTAAATGTCCTCTTTAAATAATTTTCTCCTAAGTGAAATCCATTCAAAAATTATTCGATAGAATAAAGGAATAGATTATGGAGGATTAGCATATGTTGCAAGCAAAGATCGCTCAAGTATCACCTGGTATCCGTTCTGTGTCATATAGATTGTCTTTCAACGGCCGTATCGAAGCGGTTAAAGAGGGCAATAAATTGAGAATAAATAGCTTTTATAAAAAATCTAAACAGAGAAGTGTTTGGGTGAAGGTAGAGGATTTTCCATGGATGGTATGCAATCCTTTTGTGCTGCATAAAGAAATTAAAACCCATACAACAGCGAAGGGCCTTGAGAAAATGTTTGAGAGAATCGACAAGGAATTTGCCAGATCAAAGACAACGCTTGAGTCTCTTAGGGGTTTTATCTTTTCTCGAGATTATGCCGATGAAACATATTATACATTAGCACTTCTTGCGACAAAACTTCGATCAGGATCTCTTTCGGGAAGTCTTGCGCCAGAGGCATTTCTTGCGCTTAAAGACGCAGTAAGCGACGCTTTTAGGGAAGGCGATGTTCCAATGCTTGGGTTTTTAAATGGATATCTTGTGAACTTCCCGAAGAATTTTAGGAAATTTCCAAGGCTTTCTGAAATCTACCAGGGAATTGAAGAATTATGTCCAGGTATGACCACCCAAAATGTATGCAGCACAACAAAGCATATATTGAAAATGTAAATTTTTGATTTCTATAATTCTAACTCTAGTCTAACCTTTCTCAACTTCTTCTTCATCGATTTAATCTTCTTTTCCCGTAAGATCTTTTCTTTTGCTCGTTTTGACCGTTTTCGTTTTTGTCTCCTGATTTTTTCAATGCGCCTCTGGCGCTCGCTTTTTTTCTTAAGAATTCGCTCTTCAATCTTTTCTACCAGAAGCCGCCAGGCAAGGAAACGGTTGAGCGCCTGAGAGCGTTCTTGGGACATTTTTACTTCGATCCCGGTTGGAATATGCTTGAGATAAACACAGGTTGCAGTCTTGTTTACTTTCTGCCCGCCCGGTCCTCCAGAGCGGATAAACTTTTCGATAACGTCTTTCTTGCTTATGCCAAGCCGCTTTAGTTTCTCTTCCAGAATTTTTTGTTTGTCGGGGTTTATAAACATGGGTATATTCTAACATTTTATTGGTAAACTTAAATCACTTTTTGTGAAATTTCGCAGATTTCTGATCGATAAATAAATAGATGTTATGTATTTAATAAATGCCGTAAATTTATATGCTACCTTAATATGCGGCGCGCTTGGTTGCTCAAGCGAGGAGACCCGCTTGAGTTCTGATGAAGCCTTTCCAGCCCCTGCACCTTCCTTTACAGGCGATCCAACTGCTGCTTGGTTTGCAGTGAATTCTGCAGTTCAACCGCTTCAAAGATCCGTGACATGGCACACAAGAGATGGCAAGATCTGGGTGTTTTTTGATAAAAAAGCATTGCGCAGCTCTTTTATTGATCATAAAAACATAGACAATATAATAATCGATCGCATGAAGACTGTTCCTGCGACGTCATTTTATGGAAAAATCGGATCGAATGGCAGGTTCAGCGTGCGAAAATACCCAAAAAGAAAAGAAGCTGTAATTCTGATTGTAATCTCAGAATCCGTAAGAGGCAAACAAACTTATATTGCAAATCTGCTTGCTCACGAATTCCAGCATGTGCAGGATTATCTTTCCGGGAATGCCGAGAAGATTATGAAGCAAATTTTAGGGAATGTTCCTGTATTTAGCTGCGCTAGACGGGAAAAGGAATCAGCCAGAACCATCTATTACTCATTAATTATGGAGATACGAGCAGGGTTCTTTGAGCTTGATTATTTTTTGTCACACGAAAAACATTTGCCAAAAGAATTATTTCAGTTTCACATCGGTGGTATTGTGAAAACTATAAATTTGAATATGGGACATAAAAACTTTCTTTTTGCGAAGAATACACTTACAGTCGGTGGTTCAAGGGTTAAATTTATACAGTTGATCGATCGGGTTTTTGAGAAAGCCGTTCCGTCTAAAATGATTGAATATTTCAATAAAAAACTTACATCTTATAACTTGAGAATCGATCCGGAAACCAAAAACTCTCCAGCCCAAAACGAGAAAGCAAAGAGGGAACATTCTCCACTCCAATAACCTATCTTCCGACCAGGGAATAATCATAATTCTCGCAATAGCTATTCATATAATGTATAATAATTGACGTGAGAAAAATCATCTTGCTTTTATTGTCGCTTATATTTTTGTCTTCCTGCGCTGGGCCGAAAGTGTCTACCCTAAAAGTGTCTATGAGTCTCTCCGACGAAGAATGGAAGGTTGTCAAGTCAGAAATTATCCCGCATTTTGAGAGGGAGCATCGCGTAAAGGTAGAAACAGTACAGATCGAAGCAGGAGACCTGCCTCAGATACTTAAAGCGCAATCCCTTGCAGGCAAGATGGAAATCGACCTCTTTGCTCAGGACAACATGCAGCTTGCTTCATTGGTAGAAGAGGGATTGGTTGAGGATCTATCCGGCTATCGAAACATTATACCCAGGGAAACCGAACCTGCATTAATTAAAGTAGGAGAGTTTGATGGAAAACTTTACTTTATGCCGTATCGGCCCAACGTTCAGATAGTTTATTATAATGAAGATGCTTTCAAAAAGTATGGTCTTATTCCTCCCAGGAACTGGGACGAACTCCTTCATGTTGCCAAGGTCTTTAAACAAAAAGAAAAAGTTGGCCGTATTCTTTTAAAAGCCTGGGGAGATGGGCCAACAGTAACTCAACTCTATGAATTTATCGTCTCAGCCGGTGGGGATCCTTTTAAATTTAACGACGAGGGATGTATTCGAGCTTTTGAATTCTTAAAAAAGCTCTGGCCATACACGTCGCCGGATTCCTTAAAAGCAAAGTGGAATACGAGCAACGATTACATTGCCAGGGAATCAGTGTATCTCATGCAAAACTGGCCATTTGGGATAAACATCATTGTCGAGGACTACAAGAAGAGAAACATAAAAACTTATCACGGATTTGAGGGCCCTGTGAGGGAAGCGCATGTCATAGGAGGAGAGGTTTTAGGGATTCCTGAGGGAGCGAAAAACAAGGATTTGGCTCTTAAATTTATCAAACATCTCCAATCGAAGAAAGTTCAACAGAAGCTCATTGAGCGCTTGAGCTGGCCTTCGATCCGGAGTGATGCTTATGCAGCTCAAAAAGGATGGAGAGAGCCATATTTTAGATCAGTCAAAGAAGCATTAAAATACGGAGTGTTTCGAAAAAACGTTCCTTACTGGGCAGACTTTGACCGTTTCATGAACGAGGCCTTTGTAAGGATTGTTATCAGGGGCGAACCGGTTAAATCAACCCTTGATTACTATGCAAGGGAGATGAAAGAGATTGCGGAGAGGTAAATCTTCCTGGAAATTATTTTTTCTCTGCCCATTGATCGTTTATCTGGCCACATTTACATTGTTTCCTGTATTTCAGTCCATGTGGATGAGTTTTCATAAAAAAGGAGTCCCGGGATTTTCGCTTTCAAATTATTTGTGGCTATTTTCTCATTTCCAGTTTACAGAATCTTTAGTTAACACGATATCGATCACAATACTTGCTCTGGCTCTGGAGCTTGTGCTTGCTCTTTCCATGGCCCTGGTTTTGGTGGGAGGCGGCCGCAGGCGCATCATCCAGGCGTTGCTGCTTATCCCACTTGGCATTCCCACAATAGTTGTTGCATCCAATATGCGCTATCTTTTCGATACAAACGGATTTATAAACCAGATTCTTTCCCGCCTTCACCTTATTGATATTCCTGTCAACTGGCTGGGTGGGGGAGTGCTTACTTTGTTTTCAGTTGTCCTTTCCGACATGTGGAAGGTTACACCTCTTATGATGTTAATACTTTTAGCGGGGCTTGAGCGAATTCCAAAAGAACTTTTTGAGGCGGCACGCATTGATGGCTCTTCATTCTGGCAGGAGCTTCGTTTTATAATACTTCCACTGCTTAAACCCTTTATCACCATGGCATTAATCATTCGAGGGATTGATACGTTTCGAATTTTCGAGTTACCAATAGCTTTAGCTGGAGAGAGTTTCCGGGTGCTTTCTTCTTTTGCCTTTTTTGAATTTCGAAACTTCAACAATCCGCATACTGCTGCTGCAGCGGGAACGGTTCTCTTTATAATTATTCTTGGTGCGATTTTAACGTATATTAAGTTGAGCGGACCTCAAAGGGAGACAGCATGAAGAGGTTCTGGAAATACTTTTTTATTGTATTAATACTTATGTGGACATTCTTGCCGATCTACATAATGTTCAAGGTTTCGCTCTCTCCGGCAGAGGAACTTCTTTCTCCGTCTCCTCCGCTTCTTATGCGAAGTTTTACTTTTGAGCATTGGGTAGATGTTTTGCGTTCCGGGAATCTGTGGCAGCCGCTTTCAAAGAGTTTGAGTGTTGCAATCTTTACTACTCTGCTCTCATTGCTTATTGCTGTTCCTGCAGCTTATGCCCTTTCCAGGATTTCTTATAAAATTGCTATGTCCATTATTCTTTTTGTCTTTTTTGCTCGGATGCTTCCCGAAGTACAGATAGCTCTTCCCATAAGTATAATTTTTATACGATTTGGACTTTTGGACACGAACTTTGGCTTGATACTTGCGCATCTAATAAGGGTACTTCCCATTGTGACCTGGATACTGCTTTCTGTGTTCAAGACTGTACCGCTTGAGCTTGAGGATGCGGCGGAGGTCGATGGGGCAGGCCGGTTTGATATTGTGAGATCAATTGCTTTTCCACTTGCTGCTCCAGGAATCATTGTCTCTGCGATCTTTGCCTTTCTCTTTTCCTGGGATGAATTTATCTATGCCCTGTACTTAGCTATTTCAAAAAAGACTTTACCGTTAATGGTTTACTATTACATCAATCGAGCAGGATGGTTTGAAGCAGCAACATTCTCCGTGATCATTGCAATTCCAGTTTTGATAGTGACGATGATCCTTCAGAAACGCCTTAAGGCAGAGTATCTTGCAGGGGCGATAAAGGGGTAAAAAACCATGCAAAAACGAGTTCGCGTTTATTATTCCGGCCAGGTGCAGGCAGTGGGGTTTCGCTATACCTCACACTCAGTTGCAAAACGACATCCGGTTACCGGTTGGGTAAAGAATCTTCCTGACGGACGAGTTGAACTGCTGGCCGAG
>JAUWWO010000098.1 GCA_030616825.1 Candidatus Margulisiibacteriota bacterium
CAAGTTTATAAACAATATCCTTTATTTTTGTTTTTATGTCATCACGAGTTAGGTCTGTGCGAAGAACTCTGACGCCGCAATTTATGTCATAACCTACCCCTCCCGGTGAAATAATGCCCCCCTCCTCCGGATCAAATGCAGCTACTCCACCAATAGGGAAGCCGTATCCAAAATGGATATCAGGCATGGCCAAGGAATTCCCAATAATTCCTGGAAGGCAGGCAACATTTGCTACCTGAACGTAGGCATTGTCAGAAAATATGTGTTCGAGCATTGCCTCATCGGCGTATATTACCGCATCGGTCCTCATGCCTTCCTTGAATGACTTTGGGAGTTTCCATCTGAAGTCGTCAATCTTTTGAAAAACCTCTTTCCACGAAGCCATGAACACACCTTCCTTTCAGGATTTAATCCTATCATGGATTGTTGTCCTTGTCATTCCAAGCCCTTAAGGCTAGAAATCAATGCTCTGGAGAGCTCATCAAAGTCTGGAATGTGATGAATTAATTCATTTATACTTGTAGCCTTAGAGGTGATATCCACTTTGAGAGGAGGATCTTTTAAAACCTTGAGCATTATATCTACTTTGTTATCAACAAATATCGAACCCTGCTGCAAGAGACCGCGTTTACCTACCCTCTGTGCAACTCCAATAATTTTTTTGCCACCGACACTAATTTCGTATCTCGATGGATAGGAAAAACAAAAGCGCGAATTCCATCTCCTGTTATTCCTTAAAACATCTGCATTTATGCCAAAAGAAGATAGAGCTTTGACCAACACTTTGGAGGTTTCCTTTAAAATCTCAACTGGACCTCCAGCCGATTTCTTCCCAAAAGATGTAACAAGACTATAAGTAACCTCGGCTTTTGTGTGAAGGACAATACCACCACCAGTCGGGCGCCCTACAACATCAATGCCGAGCTTCTCACATAATGAAAGATTAAGTTCGTTCTCTGGTTTTTGCGAATACCCAAGTGATATACACGGTCTTGACCAGGAATAGATCCGAAATGTAGGAGGAATAAGACCGGCTTCAAAATTTTCAAACAGGGTCTTGTCAAAAGCCATGTTAAAATCGCCAGAGGTTTGAGGGGAAAGAATGAGCTTCCAGGATTTTACTTTTTCCATCGCAAATCCGGTTCTCTTGCCGCTTTTGTCTCGTCCAAACGTGATACCGGGGTTACATGCGGGGCAGACTTAACAATTTCTGGATTCTCTTTGGCTTCCGCTGCAATACTTATCATTGCATCGCAGAAAGCATCGAGTGTCTCCCTTGACTCGGTTTCAGTGGGCTCTATCATCAATGCTTCCTCGACTATCAGCGGGAAATATATCGTCGGTGGATGAAAGCCGTAATCTATCAACCGTTTAGCAATATCAAGGGCTCTGACACCATAGCGCTCTTTCTGCCATTTTGCGGAAATCACGAATTCATGCTGACACATCCTATCATAAGGAAGATAATAATGATCTTTTAACCTTCTTAAACAATAGTTTGCGGCAAGGACTGCATTCTCGCTTACCTTCCTGAGTCCCTTTGCACCCAATGAACGCACGTAAGCATAAGCCTTAACGATCACATTGATATTGCCATAAAATGAATGTATCTTTCCGATTGATCTGGCAGATCTCTTGTCACTGAAAAAGTATTTATGACCGCGTCTTTCAACATATGGGATCGGAAGAAAGGGAACCAGAGCCCGCTTACATCCCACCGGCCCTGAACCTGGTCCTCCTCCACCATGCGGAGTGGAAAAGGTTTTGTGTAAATTAAAATGTGCTATATCAAAACCAATGTCCGCTGGCCGCACCTTTCCAAGGGTGGCATTGGCATTTGCTCCATCATAATAAAGAAGGCCTCCGGCCTCATGAATGATCTTTGAGATCTGTAAAATATTTTCATCAAACAAGCCCAGGGTCTTTGGATTTGTGAGCATCAGTGCTGCTGTATCCGGACCGGCAACCTTCTTGAGCTCGCGAATATCCACCCCACCGCGTTTGTCTGATTTCACCTGAATAGCCTTATACCCAACCATGGCTACACTCGCTGGATTGGTTCCATGAGAAGAGTCAGGAACTATCACCTTGCTCCTTTGATGCTCCTCTCCTCTTGAGCTGTGATATGCCTTTATCATGAAAAGCGCAGTCATCTCCCCATGAGCACCTGCTGCCGGCTGGAAGGTAACTGCATCGAAGCCAAATATGGCACATAAATATTTTTCGAAATTATAAAGAAGCTCAAGTATCCCCTGGACGGTTTCCTCCCCTTGATAAGGGTGTATCTTCAAAAACCCGGGAAGGGCCGCTATCTCTTCATTAATCTTAGGATTGTATTTCATCGTGCATGAACCAAGAGGATAGAAACCAAGATCGACTCCGAAGTTCTGCTGAGAAAGTCTAGTGAAATGCCTGACCAGATCAACCTCGCTAAGCTCTGGTAAATCGGGATCATGTTTATTTAACATACTTTTGGGAAGAAGGTGTTCGAGCTTCTGAGGAGGAACATCTAATTCTGGAAGGGAGGCCGCACACCTTCCCGGAGAAGAAAGCTCAAAGATGAGGGGCTCGGTCATGAAAATTCCGCCTTAAACAATCGCCTTCTGAGTTTCGGTGTCAAAGATATGAATCTTCGCTAAATTAAGTACTGCCTTATAAGTGCTTCCGGATTTTGCGTCTGAGAGCGCATCAACTCGAGCAACCAGAGGAGTGCTCCCGCATTTAAGATAGAGATATGTCTCCGCCCCCATAAGCTCTCTGAAGTCGACCTTTGTGTCCAGGATAAAGCTTTCCTCAAGTCTCTTTGCCCGTCTTTCCTCTAATACATCCTGAGGTCTGATACCAAAGAAAACTTCCTTGTCAATATATGAAGCAACTAAATCCTCAATGGAAGAGGGAACTGGCAAAAGAAAATCCTCGGATACAAAATTTATCTTGCCATCCTTTTTAACAATCCTTCCTTTGATAAAATTCATCGGCGGGCTGCCTATGAAACCAGCTACAAATCGATTTGAGGGCTGATCATAAATGACAAGCGGGGAATCTACCTGTCGCATCTCACCGTCGAGCATCACCGCAATTCTCTCTCCAAGGGTCATTGCCTCTACCTGATCATGCGTTACATAAACGATTGTTGCCTTGAGTCTTTCATGTAATTTCTTTAACTCAGCACGCATCTGCACCCGGAGTTTTGCATCCAGGTTTGAGAGCGGTTCATCCATTAAGAAAACAGATGGATGCCGCACAATGGCGCGGCCAAGCGCTACCCTCTGCTTCTGTCCTCCGGAGAGCTGCTTTGGGAGTCTATCCAGAAGATCCTTTAGTCCCAATATTTCCGCTGCCTCATCCACCCGGGACCTGATCTCCTTTTTAGAAATCTTTCGGAGCTTAAGACCAAAGGCCATATTATTATACACATTCATATGAGGATAAAGAGCATAGCTCTGGAAAACCATGGCACTGTTCCTATCCTTGGGAGGGACTTCGTTTACCACCCTCTCCCCTATATAGATCTTTCCCTCTGTTATCTCTTCGAGTCCAGCTATCATCCGAAGAGTAGTGGTCTTGCCACACCCAGAGGGACCAACCAAAACAACAAATTCCTTTTCCTTTATCTCCAGGGTAATATTATTTACTGCAACAACATCATCGAATTTTTTTGTTACCCGTTCGAGATGTACTCTTGCCAAAGCACTATCTCCTTTTCTCTCTTCTTGTTTATAAACTTATTTTACAATTGGCTGACTAAGTTCGC
>JAUWWO010000125.1 GCA_030616825.1 Candidatus Margulisiibacteriota bacterium
AGAGTAGTGCGGCTTATAGTTTTGCCCAGCTCGTCTGCAATAGAGGTTGTAGTGGTTCTTAACTCTTCTGGGAATTCGTCTTTGGTTATGCTTACATTCAGCCCAATACCAACAACAAAAGATCTGTTGCCTCTCTTTGTTCGACGAACCTCGGTAAGGACACCTCCGATCTTTTTGCCAGAGACCATCACATCGTTTGGCCATTTTACTTTTACATCTAATGAAGTAAGACCAATTATTGCTCTGGCTGAAGCAAGCGTTCCTAGAAGGGTGATAACCTCAATTTTGTCAGATAATTTATGGGGCTCAATGATTATTGAAAGGCATACTCCGCTCCCCTTTGGAGAAAACCAGGACCTTCCAGGTTTACCATGTCCTTTAGTTTGTCCTTCGGCGATGACAACAGTTCCTTCACTGACCCCAAGGGCCGCGAGTCTCTTTGCTTCATCGTTTGTTGAGCCGATCTCTTTGTAGTAATAGAGTTTCTTTCCAATTAATTTTGTTTTTAAGTTCTTTTTTATGACAGCGACATTCAATTTAACTTCTCCAATAGGGAGGAATCCAAGAGGTGGGGAGCTTTCCGCCAATGGTTAGAATTTATATAGAAACCCTAATATTATGACGTCTGTTGTTGCATCTTCAGCGGATGGAACATTGTATGTTTTATATAGTAGATCGAGTACGGTATTTTTGGCAATATTATAGCTTAGGCCTCCTTCGATTGTCGTGGAACATTCTTCATAATCTTTGCCATATTCTCCATCTTTGGTAAGTCGCATGTCTATTTTTGCTTTAAGGGCAAGTTGCGTGTTCATAAACTGGGTTATGTCCAATCCCCAATCTTGAATATCGTTTAATAGCGGCTTATCAAAATAATCCAAACCTGCTATATCAAATTCGGCTGTAATGAGATCCGAGATAATATATTCTGCTCCGATCTTGTTGTATCTTACTGTGGCAAATGTTCCGGTCTCCCAGGGATCTGCAAGGGATAACTCCCAGCCGATATAGTATCCCTCGCTTGCTGTTCTTGATTGAGATGACCCAAAAGTAAGTGATGTTGTGGTATTTTCATTAAATGAACCGGATAAAAGAAGTTTTCCTCTTGTATCGCTTGGATCTGCGTCTTTTAAGATGTCTTTTGATAGATGATCTCCTGTAAGATATATTTTGAAGATTTCAAATAATGGAAGACCAACAAAGGTATATCCGATGGTTGCTGTAAGCTGGCTTACATCTACTTCTCCTGTGGGAGATAGTGTGCGCGCAATATAACCTGCTCTTAGGTCAAGAGCGCCGAGAAATGTGGAAACGGAAAGAGAATTCCTTGGCCTTTGGTAAACTGTTCCGACCTCGCTTGGGAGGGTTATCTCCTGTGTTGCAGAATATACTATAGGACCAGGACCGGCAGTCATTTTGATATTTATGGGCACTTCCCATGCATGTACAACAAGATTTCCTTCTATATCAAGAAGTCTTGTAGCCAGATCTTCTCTTCCACCGTTCCAGCCAGCATCCATTGTATCAAGGTTGATTTTAACTCCTGCTCCATCTCCAAGGTCTTTGGAGAGAGTCATCTTGAGTCTATAATCCACTCTTGGGCCTCTCTCAGCGGCAGAAGCTCCTGGCGAGGTTCCTCCGGTGATTGTATTTGCTATCCTATATCGTGCCTTGAAGCTTCCTGTTACAGGGATGCCCCTGGGTTCTGGTGGGGGTGCTTTTTTGAGTTCTTCTATTTCTTCCTTCAATGCGGCTATATCAGCCTTAAGAGAGCTAACATCAACTTGAGATGTGGTATCAACTATCGCCGCAAGTTTTGATAGGAACATAGCGGTTTCATACCGCGTTATATTTCTTCCTCCTCTAAACGTTCCATCTGGATAACCCTGGGTGATCCCTTTTTTAACCAGATCGTATATAGCATCCCTGGCCCAGTGGTCTTCTGGCACATCTCGGAATGCAAGTTCTTCCCCACAGGCTGGGGTTGAAATTAATAAGAGAGAAAGTACAAATATTATGACAGAAATCTTCTTCATTATTGCCTCCCAGCTTCGTTGAAGTATATCATTAAAGTATTTTTTGTCAAGATGACAACAATATCTTAACCTCTCAAATGTCCTGCTGTTCACCCATTATTAAAAATTATACGTTATACTGGTTGAGAGAATATTTGATGATTTTGGTACAGCTCTTTTTAAGTTTTCTGGATCTGCGGCATCGGCTACGCCGCTTGGCACTTCATATGTTTTATAGCCAATTTTTAATATCATGCCTGACGGAATATAGAATAGAGCTCCTTCCTCGAGTGTCAGGGAGCTACCCTCATATTCTGCGCCATATCCAAGGTCTTCGTTTAAAACCATATCCCCTTTGATATAGATTTTTGAACTATCTGTTATTTTTTGGGAAATCTCAAGGCCAATGTCCGCAGTTCCGTCGAGGATCAGTTTATCGAACATGTTCAGCAGGCCAAATTCATATTTATTCAATTTTGGTACCCTGTAATCAAATCCAACTTTATGTGCTGAGAGCTTAAAGTAGGTTCCCGTGTTGAAATAATCGTTTAGTGCTAGTTTGAGATTTACGTAATACCTATCTTCTGAAGAGGAGCTGCCTATTCCCAGAAGCAGGCTTCCTTCCGTTTTAGGGGAAGGGAGGGCCCGAAACTCGATTTCTCCTCTTAGGTCATGGCTTTCAAAGGTTGGGAGCTCCGGATCCTTAAACAAATACCTGGGTGTTAGGAAAACCTCAACATCATTCAACACAGGGAGTTTAAATTTTGGGAATCCAACTGTTGCTCCGATCTCGTTTGAGTAAGGATTGCCAAACTCAGCCAGGGTCCTTGCAACATAGAAAGTAGAT
>JAUWWO010000115.1 GCA_030616825.1 Candidatus Margulisiibacteriota bacterium
CAAATTTTTCCTGTGCTATAAATTTTTTAGCATCAATATGGATAGGAGGGTCAGCTTGTTTTCGCGCCGCGCGTAATCAGAAATAAAAAAATGGGGAAAATTTGAAATCAGGAAAAATCAAATCCTGACTTTCTGCATAAAAAGATGTTTCCTGAAGCCATCATGGAATATTTAACTGGATTAGAAAAATGATCGGCCAAACAATCTCCCACTATAAAATCCTTGAAGAACTGGGCAAAGGCGGTATGGGAGTTGTCTATAAAGCCGAGGACACCAAACTTAAACGCACAGTTGCATTGAAATTTATCACACCGCAAACCCTTGAGAGTATAGAGGAAAAAACACGTTTTTTGCGTGAGGCACAAGCCTCTGCAGCATTAGACCATCCTAACATTTGTACAATCTATGAAATTGATGAAGCTGAAGGGCAAACCTTCATAGCAATGGCCCATATCAAAGGTCAAAGTCTGAAGAAGAAGATCGAATCGGCTCCTCTGAAACTGGAAGAAGCCATTGAAATCACCATGCAGGTTGCAGATGGTTTACAGGAGGCACACGAGAAAGGGACCATTCATCGAGACATCAAGAGTTCCAATATAATGGTGACGGACAAAGGTCAGGCGAAAATAATGGATTTTGGCATAGCCAAAATCACCAAGAGAACAAAGCTCACCAAGACAGCCACAATTATGGGCACGGTGACCTACATGTCTCCTGAACAGGCGTTGGGGGAAACTGTGGATCACAGGACAGACATCTGGTCTCTAGGCATTGTACTGTTTGAAATGCTCACCGGGCAGGTTCCGTTCAAAGGGGAGTACGACCAGGTAGTTTTAAATTCCATCCTTAACAGAAGTCCTCAGCCTATTACGGGTTTGCGCAGCGGCATCCCTTTGGAGCTTGAGGCAATCGTGAATAAATGCCTGGAAAAGGATCCAACCGAGCGCTACCAGACTGCAGCTGATGTGAAAGCAGACCTCAAGCGCTTAAAACGAGACATGACTGCAGGAAAGACTGGTGTGCCCTCCGCAACGACTGCCGCCCCCCATCCTTTCTCCAAAATTCTGCGCAAGACTGCTCTCCCGCTTGGCGCAATAATCCTTGTATTGTTATTACTGCTGATTTTGCCTTCTACTCGTCGGGTCGTGGAAAATTGGCTGGGTTTTGAGATAATATCCACAGAGAAGCATCTTGCAGTTCTCCCCTTCACCATCATAGGTGGTGACGAAGCTGACAAGGCTTTTTGTGACGGCCTGGTAGAAACTCTAGCCAGCAAGCTCACCCGACTGGAACAATTCCAGAAGTCGCTATGGGTCGTGCCCTTTAGTGATGTGCGCGAAAGTAGGATTACAAGCCCCAGCGATGTGCGGCGAGTATTCAGAGTCCCTCTGGCCTTAAAGGGAAGCTTTAAACGCATCGGTGACATGGTTAGCTTGACTTTAAAGCTGGTTGATACGAAGACTCAGCGTGAACTGAAATCTCAGCCTATCACTGACCACATCGCCAATATATCCACTTTACAGGATAGTGTCGTCATCAACCTGGCAGAGATGTTAGACATAGAGCTCCAACCACAAGCTCTCTCTGTATTGACCGCGGGTGGATCCACTATACCACGTGCTTACGAATTCTATCTGCAAGGCCGCGGTTACATGTTACACTATGAGAAGGAAGATAAGCTCGACACTGCAATCAGCCTGTTCAAGCGGGCAATTGAGCAAGATCCCTACTATGCCCTGGCATATGCAGGATTAGGGAAAGCCTATTGGCGGAAGTACAACAACACAAAAGACTCCGACTTGCTAAAAAAAGCTCAATCATCCTGTCACAGTGCAATTGAAATTAATGATCGGCTTGCCCCAGTTCATGTCACTCTCGGAATCATTTATGGAGAAAAAGGTCAATATGAGGACGTTATTAAAGAATCTCAGCAGGCATTACTCCTTGATCCTGTAAACTTTGGTGCTCTGCGAGAATTAGCTGAGGCCTATGAAAATCTCGCAAAACTAGAAAAGGCAGAAGCGACATATAAAAAAGCTATTGATTTGAAACCAAGTTACTGGACAGGATACAGCTTATTAGGCTATTTTTATTATCACCAAGGCCGTAACGCTGAGGCAGAAAAAATGTACCGCCGCTCGACCGAATTAATGACGGAAAATATTCTCGATTATAATAACCTGATTGCAGTCTACCATCAATTGGGTCAAAAAGATTTGGCAATAGCTATGTTCGAAAAATCCATCGCTATTAAACCTGATTCAGCTGCTTACTCTAATATGGGTTTTAATTACTTTATTCATGGCCTTTATGCTGACGCCATGGCTATGTATGAAGAGGCGATTGCATTGGGAGAGAATGATTATGTAATTTGGGCGAACTTGGCTGATTCTTATCGATACACACCTGGACTTCAGGGAAAAGCCCAAGAAGCCTATCAACATGCCATCCAATTAGCTGAAAAAGAACTGGAAATTAATCCTAGAGATGCCTCGCTTCATTCAAGTCTAGCTGTCAACTACGCGAAAGCAAGAGACCATAAAAATGCGCTGGATGAGATCTCCAAGGCTCGGAAAATGGCGCCCAGTGATGTGCCGATTCTCTTCGATTACGTCCTGGTCTTAGAAATTGTGAATCAACGCGACCATGCAATTCAAGCCCTTCAAGAATATATCGAACGTGGCGGCTCTATGGAAGAAATTCGTAATCATCCTGATCTTTCTGGACTGCGTGCAGATCCCCGCTACCAACAATTAATCGAATGAGAGAGATTGTCTGAACTTAATTCAGACGAGATAAATAAATGACGAAAGAAAATACAGCAAACCACTAAAATAAATAAACCTACCTTTGTCGCCAGACTTTCTGGGGAAAAGGAAGGGAAAGGAGATAAGATGAATAAAGGCACAAAGCACGATCCTGAAACCCGCACTGTATCAATTATTGTTGACAAAGAAGGAAACATTGATTATAAAAATGGTTTTCTTCGGATTTACCCAGGGGATACTATTGTATGGAAATGTGAAAAAAGATGTCCTTTTTCTATTCATGTTGGTTGGAATTCACCTCTCGATAAAGGACGTTACCAATCAGTTAAAGGAAAAAACATAAGAACTAAAGTCTCAAAAGATGCACGATTTGGACACTATGAATATTCTGTTGCTGTTTTTAC
>JAUWWO010000005.1 GCA_030616825.1 Candidatus Margulisiibacteriota bacterium
GGGCAGAGCTCTTATTAGAACGCTTTTTCTTTTTCCCTGGATAGTTCCAACCTATGTTGTAGGTCTTCTTTGGATGTTTATGTGGCAGAGGGGCATTGGTATTATAAATGTACTATTAGTTGATGTCTTTCATATTTTGCCTTTAAAACCTTTCTGGCTAATAGGGCCAAACACAATCTGGGCGATCATAATCCCAACAATTTGGAGATACTGGCCGCTTTCGATGCTCATCCTTTTGGCCGGACTCCAGCAGATACCCGATGAGCTCTATGAAGCCGCAGATATTGATGGCGCTTCGCCTTGGAGAAAATTCTGGATGATAACCTGGCCACTGCTGAAGCCGGTCTGGGCGATACTCATTCTTTTTGGCCTTATATATAATGTATATTCTTTCAACATCGTGATCATGATGTTTGGTTTTGGGGCGGGGTTTCCGGGTGAGTGGGGAGACCTGATGATGACAAATATATTTAGAAATTCATTTCAGAGGTGGGATTTCGGCAGGGGTGCTGCGACTTCGGTTCTACTCCTTATCACTATGATAGTTATTGTGAATATCTGGTTCAGATACTATAAAGCAAGCGAAGAGAAAGTTAAATAGGAATTATGATTAAAATACCATATTATTTAAAACAACGAATAACACATTACCTCATTCACGTGGTCATGATCGCCTTTCTCATAGCTTCTCTTTTCCCGATCGGATGGATGTTATTCAATTCTTTCAAGGATAATACTGCGATACTTTCCGGAAAGATTCCATTGAACCGTGCGGCTAATAATTGTGTGAAGTTAGAGACAGATGATAAGTTTTTGTGGGCATTTAGCTCAGATGGCGGCATAACAAAGCTTGAAAAGAAAAACCTTTCCAGGGTAGGGTATGTATCAGCAAAGACGCATGCCATATCGTTTGATTCTGACAAAAAGCACATCTGGGTCTCTTCTGCAACAAAAGGTCTAATCAAGATTGACAGAGAAAAACTTAAAGTTATCAAAAAGTTTAAATATCCTTTGTGGGGGGTGGATTTTAGTAAGGTTGCATCAACAGTGACACTCTCAGGCAAGAAAAAGGTTTGGACAGCAGTTGAATATAAGGGTCTTCAAAAAATATTAGAATTTAACAAAGAGACCAATCGTTTCCGACGACTGATAGATATTGAGTCAGAGTTTTCTCCTTTTGTAGTTAGGGCAATGGAGATCGTTGGCGATACCCTTTGGGTTGGAGGGAACCGAGGATTACTTGAAGTATCGCTTTCAAGTGGCAAGATCAGGAAGACCTATGTATTTAAGAGCGGTGGAGTTTATGCACAAGTTTCTTCCATGGCTCGAACTGGAGAAAAGCTCTTTCTTGGTACATCAATTGGAGTATATGAGTTTTCACTCCATAGCAAAAGCGTGGTAAGGAAATACACCTTGGCATCCGGGTTGATCTCTGATCAAGTTAATTCTGTTTCAGTATCAAATAACCTTATATTTTTTGGGACTGGCGACGGGCTCTCAATTTTAAATCTGAAAACAGATAAGATAAGCAGTGCCGCAGATCTTTTCGTCTCATTGGTTAACAGGAAAGTCGATTTTAAAAAATTAGTTCCCGCAGAAGTATTTTCTATTGCTCATGATCACAATCGGATCTTTGTTGGCACTACTCGTGGAAGGATAAGCGTTTTAGATATTGAAAAGCACTCGGTGATTGGATCTAGCACCCTTGATAGGGGTTATATTGTTGTAAGATGGCGAAATTATGTAGATATGTGGAAGAACATAGATTTTGGGCTATACTTGAGAAACTCTCTTATCATCTGTGGGATCGCAACGCTCTTTGCGATGGTTCTGGCCACCCTTGCGGGTTATTCGCTTTCGAGATTTAAGTTTCCTGGGTCAAAGCAATTTAGCCTTGGGATACTTGCGACCCAGATGATCCCGGCTATAATGTACTTGATTCCAATATATATTACATTTGTTAAGATAACGGATTTCACTGGGATTCCAATCAAGGGGACCCATTATGGCATAATACTTGTCTATTCGGCTTTCTTTGTCCCATTCAGCATCTGGATACTGCGGGGATTTTTTGCAGCTATACCTATAGAGCTTGAAGAGGCAGCGCGTATCGACGGCTGCAATCCGTTTCAGGTATTCTGGCATATAGTGCTCCCGCTTGCAGTGCCAGGGATCATTGCAACTGGTGTTTATATATTCTTAACTGCATGGGACGAACTGATGTTTGCCTGGGTCCTGACCAATGCGGACACGATGACCATACCCGTTGGCATCCGAAACTTCGTGGGAAATTATCAGAATAGATTTGATCTTATGATGGCCGCTGCTTCTGTGGCTACTATTCCTGTGCTAATACTCTTCTTTATGCTGCAGAAGTATATAGTTAAAGGACTTACTGCAGGAGCGGTAAAGGGGTAAGATAATCTGTAGAGGGGGTTGTAAAAATTGGTAAGAGTAAACATATTGTGGTTTTGTTTGATGATAATTATTGGATTGGCCATTGCAGGTTCGGCTTTTTCACTTTCTAGAGCCCTGGGTACAAAACCCAACATCACTGAAATAGAAGGCAGCTTTGTTGGAATCTTTAGGCAAGATGCGCCAGCGAATATGGGTTTCATAAGAAAGTTTGAGAAGGATTCCGGCAAGAAGCCGGCAATGATAATGTGGTATCAGGATTGGTCCTGTAAGTTTCCTAAGGATGCCTGTGACAATGCTTGGGCTTATGGTGCTGTGCCACATATTGTTTGGGAACCGTGGTACTGGGGGGATATGGAAACAATAAAACTGGACAACATAAACAGAGGAGAATTTGATGACTATATAAAATCATGGGCAGAGGCCATCAAGGCATGGGGCAATCCTATATTCTTGCGAGTTGGCCACGAGTTTAATATAGATGGTTATCCGTGGGGAGTAATAAATAATGATAAGGATCCTAAAAAGTATATAAAAGCTTACAGACGAGTTGTTGACATATTCAAGAAGGAAGGAGTAAGCAACGTAAAGTGGGTCTGGTGCTTCATGAATTTCTCTTATCCAGATGAACCATGGAACGATTATGAAGCTGCTTATCCTGGAGATGATTATGTAGACTGGATTGGTATAGATGGCTATAACTGGGGAACAACTCAAACGTGGAGTGACTGGCAGTCGTTCCAATATCTGTTCAGAGACCAGATGCGGCGGATGAGAAAACTGCATCCCACAAAGCCGATAATGGTTGCGGAATTCGCTTCAACTGAAAAAGGTGGGGATAAGGCCGTCTGGACAAAGAAAATTCCGCAATTTCTCAAGGTCAGCATGAAGGACATAGCCGCAATCATCTGGTTTGATATAAGAAAAGAAACAGACTGGAGAATTAAATCATCAGAGGGCTCTCTTAAAGCTTTTAAGCAGATAATGGAGGACGAGTATTTCTTGTCTTCCGGAGAAGCACTCGCAAATTTTATTGTAGGAGAAAAAAAGAGAGAGAGGAAGCTTGCCAAAGCACTTGAAGCTAAATCAGAGATAAAACTAGATGGAGATCTTTCTGATTTCTCAGACACTTCCCCGATCTATCTTAATCAGAGAGAGGATTTTAAGGAAGGGATAGCATGGTGGGGAACAAAGGATTTGAGCGGCAAGATATTTATCAAGTGGGACAATGATAACCTTTATATTGCTGCAAAGGTTAATGATAATTATCCATTTGTAAATCAGAAACGGCGTGGCGATATCTGGAATGGCGATGCAATAGAGTTTGTTCTTTCAACTAATCCAAAGGCAGATCCAGTGAGGCAGGAGTTTTCAGGCAACGACTACCAGATAGGTCTTGGAACCGGTGATGGCAAGGAGAATTCTCCCTCGATCTGGATATGGCAGAAGTACTCTCAGCCAAAAGGAAGCAAGATCGTAGTTAAGAAAACATCAACTGGTTATAATCTAGAAGCAATGATTCCATGGGAATCGTTTACCAAGTTCAGGCCGCGTTCCGGAGTAAAGGTGGATTTTGACATAGCCCTTGATGATGCGGACACTGCCGAGAGAAAAGCCCAGCTCATCTGGAACGGTGATTATGCGTTTTATCGAGACCCGAGTGTCTGGGGAACACTGCAATTCAGCGAGTAATAATCGATCAGCAAAAACAAAAAGCACGGCTCCATAAGAAGTCGTGCTTTTTTGATTTCAGAAATTTCAGTTTTTTTGAAATTCAGCTCAATTTTTCTCGATATCTATATAAAGAGACCTTTCGTTGACATAAATATCATCACTGTGTTACGATTTGTCTATTCTTAAAGAAAGGAGAAGTTTTATATGAAAAGAATGTTAGTTCCTTTTATAGTTGTCTCCTTCCTCGCTTGCGGTTTCGGTGGTCCTGCGCCAGAAGCTCCTCCGTCAGCTCCCTCTGAAGGCGTGTACTTGATCGATGATTTTGAGAACGGAAATATCAGTGATCCCGAATGGTGGAAGTTTGACAATGTTACCCTGACTGTCGTGGACAATTCTTCTGCTCGTGGTGGCGACTCAGAGGTAGCAGGGGAAGTTGGAAAGTATTCATTAAAGATCAAGGGCAGAGCAAGCAACTGGTATGCAGGCGGATGCGGTACGTACCTTGCAAGGCCCAAAACCAATTATTCAGTTTATAACGCATTTCAGATAGATGTGTATGGGAATGGTCCGGGCTCCGGGACCCTTCAGATAGAACTCTACGATGACGATAATGCCAACTGGCAGGTAGAACAGGATCCCAAGAAAAACTATATGCCCACATATGACGACAAGCTCCAATGTCAAATAATTATTAATTGGAAAGGTTGGAAGAGGCTCACACTGCCAATAGCTGACTTTGACGATGTTAACCCTGAAGTTGGAGATGATATATGGAACCCGGGACAGAAGGGTGGCTCTGGAGGATTTCTACAGATTCAGCTTATTGCACTTGGTCCAAAGAAGACCGGAGATATTAATTATAATATAGATAATATAGTGTTGGTGAGATAGTTTGCGAGAAAGATCAACTATACATGAATCAAGGTGTTAATAGTGCTCAAGAGAATTTTATTATTTGTTCTAGTAATATTTATTTGTTTTTTATTGGGAAGCAAAGCTTTTGCTTTTGAGTTTTTTAAGCCATGGGGATATGTCTGGATAAACGGCGCGAATTATAAGACCAATCTGGAGAAAGACGATTTTAATTCTCAGCTTGGAAGAGTTGAAACTAAGATAGGGGTTTCCATCTGGCCGCTCTGGAGGGGGGCAAGCATTCAACCTTACTTCGCTTACTACGGAGTTGCTTCAGCTGACAAACATTCCTGGAATAACAATAATGTATCAGGTATTGGTGTTCAGGTGATGCCCCTTCTTGGCTTTAACGAATTAGGTTGGCTTCAGGATTTAAAAGTTTTCTGGGAAACACTCTCAGTACAATGGATGAGCGAAGACGAGACCGATCCAAGAGACAATCCCGAGTATAACTACACCACTGATTCCCGAATAGGTTTGGATATCTGGCAAGAGTGGAATCAACCAGGCCCATATAAGGTAGAAAATAGACATATGCTTTGGGGAGAGCTCTGGGCCAGACTTTCTTACAGGAATACAAATTTTGGTTATGATAAATTTGATAATTGGCTTTTTTCTTTTCAACCCAAGGTAGGTATCTACACGTGGAAATTTTTAAATAATTTTAGCTTTGAACCCTATTTTAAGGCGGATTTGGTAATATCAGGCAAATCAGGTAAAGACTTTTCATATTGTAATAATGTTACCTATGGACTGGGCATTAGAATACGGCCTTTTTTGAGCGGTTATATTTTTGGAGAAGATTTCCAGGCATTAAAGAAATTAAAGCTATTCGTTGAAGTGTTATCGGTTTCATATCTTAAGGAAAGAGGCGAGGTTGACCACGATTTCAGGTTTGGCTTCGATTTCAGTTTTGGCAGATAAGTTTTCCTATCTTTTCTTGATCTTCATAAATTCACAAGCAATTTCTTAAAGTTATGTTATATGTTAGAATTAAAGCATGTATTTAATAGTAGGCTTGGGAAATCCCGGTAAGGAGTACGAGAATACCCGACATAATATCGGATTCAGGGTCCTTGAGGAGGTTGCTCCAAGGGTTGGTGTGGGAGAGCTAAAATACAAACTTAAGTGCATGGCCCTTGTTGCAGATGGGAAATTAAAGGATCACAAACTAATACTTGCCGAGCCTCAGACATTTATGAACCTAAGCGGGGAGGCGGTAGACGCCCTTCTTCGGTGGTATAAGATTTCTGCGGATCACCTGATAGTTTTGTATGATGATGTTGATGTCGATCTTGGCCAGATCCGGGTTAAGCTTGGTGGAAGCTCTGCAGGGCACCACGGAATTGAATCCATAATGAATAAAATAAAAACTGCTGAATTCATAAGGGTAAGGGTGGGTATTGGAAGAAGTGATCTTTTGGGGGACGTAACTGATTATGTACTTGAAGAGATCCCCCTTTCACAGAAGTCCGTTCTGGATAAGGCGATCCTCAATGCTGTGGATGCCACTCTTTCTATCGTAACAGAGGGAATGGAGACCGCAAAGGCCAAATTCAACCGGATGAGGGCCTCGTAGAAATTTAACTTCACATTTGTTACACTTTTACTGCATCTTGAGGTGTCTGATGTCTTTATATGGTCTTACTGAATATTTAAGTTCAACACTTCAAATAAGGCATATTGCAGAAGCTTTAGGCAAAGGGATTGGGAAAACCATTCTTTGCGGAGTAACTGGTTCTGCAAGAAGTGCTTCTCTTGCAGCAGTTCTCAGCTTAATCTCAAAGCCAGCGGTCATTGTTATGGCAAGTCCTGAAGAATCGGAGCGGATTTATAAGGAGCTCAAGGTTTTACTCCCCGAAAGAAAGAATTCATTTCCAGGAGCAGAAAGCATCTTCCTCTTCCCCTCCCCGGATACGATCCCCTATGAGAAACTTTCTCCAAGTAAAGACTTGATAGGGGAGCGTCTTGAGATTTTGGATAAACTCATTACCGGGCAGCAGTTAATTATTGTCTCTACTGTAAAGGGAGTTATATCTAGAACTATACCTCCTGAAGTACTTCTGTCCTCTAGAATTGAACTGTTTAAGGCGATGAGAGCCAAAATCCGTGCCATATCTGAGAAGCTCATATGTATAGGTTATAAGAGGGTAGATATAGTAGGCGAGCGCGGTGAGTTTTCTGTTCGGGGTGGCATTCTTGATGTTTTCCCTTCAACTGGGTTACATCCTGTAAGAGCTGATTTTTTGGGTGATGAGTTAGAAGCCCTTAAATTTTTTGATGTTACATCCCAGAGGTCTATCTTTGAGCTTGACCAGGTGACCGTCCTTCCTTCTCGAGAAGCAGTTGTAACAAAGAATGTTGCGGCGAAAATAAAAAGAATCAAGGCTGAGGACGAAGGACTTCTCCGACTCTCGAATATGGATTATTTTGAGGGAATGGAATATTATTTGCCACTTTTATATGATGGGTTTCCGACCCTTTTTGATTACCTCAAGTCAGGAACAGTTGCTGCCATCGATGATGAAATTCAAATAAAGCTTGCTCTGAGAAATCTAATCGATGAAGCTCTGAAAACAAAGTCAGATGAGGAAACATTGAAGGCAAAGAGAATAAAACTTTCAGGTCCTCCTTACTTATCCGAAAAGAAACTGGAGAGGAATTTATCAAAGGCGCCTCTTTTGGAGATCGCTGGACTTACTTATATAGAAGAAACAAAGAGAAAAAACGTGGTTACAATGGATTTTGCGACTCCAGAAAGTTTTGTATTGAAGGCTGAAGCGATGATAGCTGAACTGCGGAAGGCTTCTCAAGGGAGGGTTTTAATTGTAAGCAAACAAGGAAAGAGAGTGCTGGAACTTTTAGGAGATGCTGGTGTTGAAGGTGCCTTTGTAGAGGATCTAGTAGCTCTCCCAAAGTCGGGAATCACTGTGGTTTCCGGAGAACTTTCGCAAGGTTTTACATTGACTCAGGACAAACTTCTTGTATTAACCGATAGGGAAATATTTGGTGAGCGGTTAATAAAAGGGACTTTTAAGGTTGTTCCTTCCGAAGGTATTGATAGCTCTCTACTTGTAGATCTTTCTCCTGGTGACTATGTAGTTCACGAGAATTACGGCATAGGAATATACAGAGGTCCTGAGCGTCTTAATATTGACGGAATAGAACAGGAATATCTTTTAATTGAATATGCGGATAGCGATAAATTGTATGTTCCTCTTTCACAGATGGGTTTGGTCCAGAAGTATTCCTCTTCCGGAGAGTATGTTCCTAAAATTGGGAGACTTGGCGGAAGAGAGTGGACAAGAGCAAAGAAAAAAGCCATGGAATCACTTGAGGATTTAACAGCAGATCTGCTTGATCTTTATGCTACAAGGGAGATATCTTCTGGTTTTGCGTACCCTAAAGATACACTCTGGCAGGTAGAGCTTGAGTCTGGTTTTCCATATGAGGAAACTGCTGATCAAAGGAAAGCAATTACAGGGGTAAAGGAAGATATGGAATCTCCTCGGCCAATGGACAGACTTATTTGTGGAGATGTGGGCTATGGAAAGACAGAGGTAGCACTGCGAGCTGCTTTCAAAGCAGCATCTGCAGGTAAACAGGTAGCGATCCTTGTCCCCACAACCATACTTGCAGAACAGCATTATAATAACTTTAAAGAAAGGTTTACTCCATTCCCCATAGTTATTGAGATGCTCTCCAGATTCCGTTCGAAGAGAGAGCAGAAGGAGATAATTGAAAGACTGGCTATCGGTGGCATTGATTGTATTATCGGGACTCACAGGCTTCTTCAGCGAGATGTAAGATTTAAGGATTTAGGTCTTGTTATCATAGATGAGGAACAAAGATTTGGAGTAACACACAAGGAAAAGTTGAAAAAACTTCGAAAAACTGTTGATATTATAACCATGACGGCGACGCCGATCCCGAGGACACTTTATATGTCGCTTTCCGGTGCAAGGGACATGAGTATGATAGCAACCCCACCCCTTGATAGATCTCCAATAAAGACATATGTAATGGAGTGGAGCAAGCAGGCAATTAGGAAGGCAATCCTTCGGGAGCTTGAGCGTGGCGGGCAGGTTTATTATGTTTATAATTTTGTCGAGGATATAGAAGCTGTGGCAGAGGCTATCAAGCGACTCGTCCCCACGGCAAGGGTGGCCATAGCTCATGGGCAGATGGAGGAAGGCCTCCTTGAGAAGACAATGTTAGATTTTATGGCTGGGCTCTTTGATGTACTGCTGTGTACCACTATCATTGAGTCCGGGATCGATATACCAAATGTAAACACCATAATAATAGATCATGCAAGCAGCTTTGGTTTGGCTCAGCTTTATCAGCTCAGGGGAAGGGTGGGCAGATCTTCTGCTCGAGCTTATGCATATCTTCTGTATCACAAAGAAGATCTTCTAACCGGCACTTCAATTGAAAGGCTTCGGGCTATAAGGGAGTTTACCTCCCTTGGTTCTGGATATAGACTTGCCCTTCGTGATCTTGAGATCCGGGGAGCTGGAAATCTCCTGGGAAGACAGCAACATGGGCACATGCTTGCGCTGGGATTTGATCTTTATTGTGATCTCATGGAGAAGGCAATAGCCAAAGCCAAAGGGGTGAGCGAGGTCTCTCCAAAAGAGATAGTGATCGATATAAAA
>JAUWWO010000034.1 GCA_030616825.1 Candidatus Margulisiibacteriota bacterium
ATGGCCTACAGTCATGAAGAGGACAGTTGAGTTTTTTGATGAATATTTGAAAGAAAAACTATAATAGCGTTCACGGGCCTTTAATCGCCTTCTTCTCTGGCTCTTTCTATGTTATAATCCCTCAAAATGTTACTTACCATTGATGTCGGCAATACCAATATAGTATTTGGTGTTTTTTCAAGGAAAAAGCTGGTTAAAGTTTGGAGAGAGAAAACTGATTTAAAGACCAATCCGCGTCGGTATTTTCGCAGGCTTGGAGTTAACGTCAAAAAGAATATAAACGGCGTAATTGTATCCAGCGTCGTGCCAAAAATCGATTCCAAATTGAGGCGAGCCATTAAAAGGGCGTTTGGCGTTAGACCGGTTTTTGTTTCCCATAAAAACATTGGACTTAAAATCGGACTGAAGAGAAAATCAGAGGTTGGGGCTGACCGGCTTGTAACCGCTTTAGCAGTAGCCAGATTATACGGCGGGCCGGCGATCATCGTTGACTTTGGCACTGCGACGACATTTTGCGGAATAAACAAAGCAGGGGAGTATCTTGGTGGAGCGATTGCTCCTGGAGTAACACTCTCAGCACAGGCACTTCATACTGGAACTGCAAAATTACCCCAAATTGATGTAAAATATACAGGGAAGGTCATAGGTAAGAATACAATCGAAGCAATGCGTTCAGGCATGTACTACGGATATGTTGCAATGGTTGAGGGTATGGTTTCGAGGTTTAAAAAGAAGATTGGGAGACGTGCCAAGGTCATCGCAACAGGCGGGTTTTCAAAGTTGATTCGTAGAAAGACTAAAGTTATAGATGTTGTGAATCAGAACCTGACGCTTGAAGGTTTAAGGTTAATCTGGGAGGACTTACATGGCTGAAGAATTAAGCGATCTGTTAAAAGTAAGAAGAGCAAAGCTGGATGAGCTGAAATCAAAAGGCATTAATCCATATCCGTATAGTTATGATCAGAAGCACTTTGCAGCTTCAATGCTTGATAAGTATAAGGACATAAAGGAAGGGGAGGAGTCGAAAGAAGAAGTCAGTTTGGCCGGCCGAATAATGACGAAGCGAGGTCATGGCAAGGCCGCATTTGCTCATATCCAGGATGCTTCCGGCAGAATCCAGATTTATGCCAAGATCGACATCCTTGGCAAGGACGGCTTTGAGGCCTTTGAGAAGCTGGATATAGGCGACATCATCGGTGTCAAGGGCAGGGTCTTCAGGACTAAAAAAGGAGAGATAACGGTTAAGATTTGGAAGTTTGGACTACTTTCCAAGTCCCTTCACCCTCTTCCAGAAAAATGGCACGGGCTCCAGGATAAAGAACTCAGATACAGGGAGCGATACGTTGATCTGATGGTTAACCCGGATGTTGGGGAGGTCTTCAAAAAGAGATGCAGGATAATCAGTCTGATTAGAAGGCATCTTGATGAAGACGGATTTTTGGAGGTTGAGACTCCTGTTCTTCATACAATGCCCGGAGGCGCAACTGCAAGACCATTTGAGACTTATCATAATGCCCTGGACATGGATCTTTATTTGAGGATCGCTCTTGAACTGCATCTTAAGCGGCTCATCGTCGGTGGTTTAGAGAGAGTTTATGAGATCGGCAGAGTCTTCAGAAACGAAGGGATGTCCTATAAGCATAATCCTGAATATACTATGCTTGAGCTTTATAAAGCTTACGCTGATTATGAGGATATAATGAGGCTTACTGAGCAATTGATAATAAAAGTAATTAAGGAAGTTAACGGCTCATTGAAGGTCGAATTTAAGGGAGAGGTTATTGATTTTACGCCTCCGTGGAAGAGAATGACTCTTACTCAGGCGCTCAAGGAGCATGGCGCTGTGGACATTGGGGTGGGGGAGAAGAAACTCCGTGATATTGCAAAGAAGAAGGGAATCGAAGGAGCAGAAGAGATTGGCTTTGGTAAAGTCATAAATCTCCTGTACGATAAATTTGTTGAGCCTAATCTTATCCAGCCGATTTTCATAACCGATCATCCGGTTGAGACAACTCCTTTAGCCAAGAGAAAGAGGGACAATCCTTCTTTAGTTGAGCGGGTTGAAGTTATCGTTGGAGGCATTGAGATTGCAAATGCGTTCTCAGAGCTTAATGATCCGATGGACCAGAGAAGCAGGTTTGCCGAGCAGCAAAAGCTTCGGGAGTCCGGGGATCAGGAAGCGGAATCAATGGATGAGGATTTTCTGCGAGCGCTTGAGTACGGCATGCCGCCAACTGGAGGGCTTGGAATTGGTATTGATAGATTAGTCATGCTTTTAACTAATTCGCAGTCGATAAGAGATGTTATCTTCTTCCCGCATATGAGACCAGAGCAGGGAAGAGCGAAGGTAGAACCCGAGGAGATGGAAATATTGGAATAACCCCCTCTTTTATCTCCCCCTTGCTAAGGGGGAGATGTCCCGAAGGGACAAAGGGGGTATTAGAGATTTAAACAATGATAATAACTGAACAAAAAAAGCTCGAACAAATACTGGATTACCTAAAAGATGCCAAATCCGTGTACATCGTTGGCTGTGGTCGTTGCGCGACTTCGTGTGAGACCGGTGGGGAGAGAGAAGTCAAGGAGATGGCGAAAAGGTTAAAGGGTAAAGGGAAACGGGTAACAGGATACGTAGTTGTTGAGGCGCCGTGTGATGACAGGTTAGTAAGTAGAGAGTTGAAAGTAGAAAGTGGAAAGTTGAAAACTGCAGATGCACTTCTAGTTATGTCCTGTGGGGCAGGTGTCCAGACCATTGCGGATCTGATTGATAAACCCGCGTTTCCTGGACTTGAGTCGCTCTTTTTAGGTCGAACCAAACGTCTTGGGAAATTCTATGAAATGTGCACAATGTGTGGTGAATGTATCATAGATGAAACAGGAGGAATATGCCCGGTTGCCCGGTGTTCTAAACACCTTTTGAACGGTCCCTGCGGCGGATCGCATGAAGGAAAATGTGAAGTTGACCAAAAGTATGACTGTGCCTGGTATCTGATTTTTGAAAGGTTGAAAGCCCAAGGAAAGATAGAAAAACTTAAGAAGTTTATGAAGTCAAAGGATTATTCGAAGGTGATCCGACCAAGAAAAATAGAGTATAGGTAAAAGGGAAAAAGCAATGAAAAAGACAATCTTAGTTTTAATTTTATTATTAGTCTCTTCGGTTGCGTTTGCAGAAGTAACCTTTGAGGATGTTGAAACGTATCCTTCCGGGGGAATAAAAAAGCAGGTTTTCTATGAGGATGGGGTAGAAATTGCAACAAAGATGTTTGATGAGGACGGGAACCTCATAAAACAGACTGGTGAGATCCCGGATGGAGTAATTAAGAGTTACTATGAGAGTGGATCTTTAAATACTGAATACAACTTTAAAAGTGGTAAAGAGGAAGGTGCCGCCAAAGTATATTATGAGAGCGGAGCCTTATTGTATGAAGATAATTATAAAGACGGCAAACTGGAAGGATTATGCAAGGAATACGACGAGAACGGCGTGTTAATGTATGAAGATAATTATAAAGACGGCAAACTGGAAGGAATGAGCAAGGAATACTACGAGAGCGGGGCGCTATATGGGGAATATCTTTATAAAGACGACAAACTGGAAGGAATGAGCAAGGAATACTACGAGAGTGGAGCGCTCTATGGGGAATATTTTTATAAAGACGGCAAACGGGAACGAATGAGCAAAGGATACTACGAGAACGGGACGCTAAGTGGGGAATATATTCACAAAGACGGCAAGCTGGAAGGATTAAGCAAGAGATACTATGAGAGCGGGGCATTAAAGGGTGAAGTTAACTTCAAAGACGATAAATTAGAAGGAATAAGCAAGAAATATTACGAGAGCGGGTCACTGGAAGCTGAAGGGAACTTTAAAGGGGATAAACTGGAAGGGATAAGAAAGGTATACTACGAGAGCGGAGTTTTAATGTCTGAAACAAATTACAAAAACGGGTCAGAAGAAGGAATAAGCAAGACATACTATGAAAACGGAGTGTTAGAAACTGAAGGGAATTACAAAGAGGGTAAATTGGAAGGTATAGCTAAAGGGTATTATGAGAGCGGAAAGCTTTTGGTTGAATCGGACTACAAGGATGGCAAATTGGAAGGCATAGTTAAGGGATATTACGAGAGCGGGAAGCTTTTGGCTGAATCGGACTACAAAGACGGTAAATTGATTGGCAAGAAAACTTATGATGAATCAGGCAAGCTGATTTCTGAATAATAATTAATATATGCCATTAAAAGAAGCAATTAAATCGAATAAGTTTATTATTACCGCCGAGATAGCGCCTCCGAAAGGGGTTGATATAGAGGAGCTTCTGGAACGTGCGGAGATTTTGCGTGGAGTCGTCGATGCTATAAACGTGACTGATAATCAAAGAGCCATTATGAGGCTTTCCTCAATTTCTTTCTGTGCAAAACTTGCTGAGAAGGGTTTTGACCCGATACTTCAGATGACCTGCAGGGATAAGAACGCACTGGCACTGCAATCGGATATCCTTGGTGCATATGTGCTGGGGATTAGAAATATACTGGCTCTTTCAGGAGATTATCCCAACAAGGGGGATCAACCAGGCGTGAAGCCCGTATTCGATCTCGATTCGGTCCAACTTGTTAACTTGATTAGCAGGCTTGAAAGCGGGAAAGACCTGGCAGGGAACAGTTTACATGGGAAGCCATCTTTTACCGTTGGCGCAGTAGTTAATCCTGGCGCAGATCCAATTGAGCCGCAGATAATAAAGCTCCATAAAAAAATCGAAGCTGGCGCAGAGTTCATCCAGACACAGGTGGTTTATGACGTAGAAGGATTCAAGAAATTCCTTAAGCAGGCAAAGATCCCTCCAAAGGTCAAAGTTATTGCCGGGATATTCCCTTTAAGGTCCTATAAAATAGCTACATTTGTAAATGAAGAGATTCCAGGAGTTTCTGTTCCCAAAAAGATGCTGGACAGAATAAAAGGGGCAAAGGATGCGGTGGAGGAGGGGATTAAGATTTCGGTTGAGATAATTGAAGAGCTAAAGCCGATCTGTGGTGGAATACACCTTATGACCTTGAATCGCCTGGAAGAAGTGCCGGAGATTTTGAAGAGGGCAACCACCTCTTAATCTCCCCCTTAGCAAGGGGGAGATGTCCCGAAGGGACAAAGGGGGTTACATCTTTCCTAGCTCTTTTTTATTGTTATTTTAGGGCCAGGAACGTTCTTGTCAAGTATTTCAGTCAGCAGATTACTTAGAGGCTGCTTTATTTTATTTGTAACATCTTCGGATGTGATACTACGCCTAAAATTTTTGTCATGGGTTATTTTATCTATCTCTGCTTGTACATCTTCAAAAATAGAATATGCTCTTTTCTCCCAAAGTGTTCCTCCAAACTTTAAAGAAGCCTTATTCAGCTTTATTGATGTCCGAGTTACGACTGTTTTTTTATCTGACAGCCTTTCTTCCCAAACTTTAAAAGACTCTTTTATTGATAGAATACTTACAAATTTCTTTTCTATACCTATAACCGTTTTTAAAGTTCCCTTGTCTACATTTTTCCATATTCTTTTTCCAATTATCAGCGAACGTTCAAAGTTCCAAATAACGAACTTATTTGGTCGAGTCCATTCGACTCGTGGTTTCGCAATAATCTGATATTTTACTTTAGGTGTTGCGTTAACTGGCATTTTATATCAACCTTTTTCTCTATCTATATATCGATGCTCTCCAGGTGAAATTTCAGTTTTTTTGAGGAGAAAACAACCCCCTTTTTATCTCCCCCTTAGCAAGGGGGAGACCTGCCTGCCTTTGGAGGACAGGCACGGTGTCCGAAGGACAGAGGGGGTAGAGGGTTACATTTTTCCGCCTACAACAATCTTAGGTATCCTTATCGTCGGCTGTCCGTCTGAAACCGGCGCATGGTCGTACTTTCCACACACACCGGGCTTGAATTCAAGATCCGTCCCAACCATGTCTATTGTTTCGAGTACTCTAGGTCCATTTCCAGTGAGCATTGCACCACGAACGGGACCTTTAACTTTTCCGTTTTCGATTAAATAACCTTCCGTTATTTCAAAGACGAAGTCTCCG
>JAUWWO010000107.1 GCA_030616825.1 Candidatus Margulisiibacteriota bacterium
GGAATGGCTGGGGCGATCCTGACAGAATCAGCATGGAGCTTTCTTGGTCTTGGTGTTCAGCCGCCAATGCCTTCGTGGGGGAACATGCTCATGGATGCACAGGCATATTTAATCGACGCTCCGTGGATGGCAGTGATCCCGGGGAGTTTGATTTTGATTACAGTATTAAGTCTATATTTTGTGGGAGAGGGATTGAGACAGGCACTATCGCCGAGGGAAGAGGTTAAGTAAGAAAGAATATCGCGTAGGTCACCCTCTTAGGGTGACACTAATTAACAGCAAGCCTGAGAGGCTTGCCTACGCGATGATGAGACAAACCAATGCTCCAAATAAATAATTTATCAGTCTGTTATCAAAAGGATGATGAAATTGTCAGGGCTGTTGATGGTGTGAGTTTTAGTGCTTTGGAGGGCGGGGCATTGGGTATTGTAGGGGAGTCCGGCTCAGGCAAATCAACCGTTGCTCTTTCTATTCTTAGATTGATCAGTTTCCCAGGCAGGATTACCTCAGGCCAGATTCTCTGGAAGGGTGAGGACATCCTGAAAATGGATGAGGAAAGGCTTCGTAAGTTGCGTGGAGGAGAAATAGGGATGATCTTTCAGGATCCATTTTCTTCTCTAAATCCTGTTTTTACGATCGGGGATCAGATTGGGGAAGCAGTAGCTCTTCATCAGGGTTTAAGGAGAGGGGAGATTAAAAATAAGGTAGTTGAACTTTTGGATTTGGTTAACTTACAAAATCCTTCTGAGATTCTCCACAAATACCCACATGAACTTTCCGGAGGTATGAGGCAAAGGGCAATGATCGCCATGGTCCTTGCAGGGCGGCCTAAACTTTTGATTGCCGATGAACCAACTACAGCACTTGATGTTACCATTCAATCGGAGATTTTAAAACTCTTAAAGGAAATCCAGACAAAATTAGGGATGAGCATAATCCTGATTACACACAATTTAGCTTTAATATATGGCTTTTGTGATAGTGTTTGTATTATGCGGCAGGGGCGTATTGTGGAGGAGGGCTCAGTAGAGGGGATTTTTAAGCGACCAAAGCAGAAGTATACCAGAGACCTTATTGAAGCAATTCCAAAACCAAAATGGAGTAAACATGCCGGATAGCTTATTTCAAATTAGATCTTTAAGCAAGTATTTCGGTCCAGTTAAAGCTGTTGATGATGTAAGTTTCAATATTATCCGTGGTGAGATCTTAGCTCTTGTAGGAGAATCGGGATCCGGCAAAACTACTCTGGGAAGGTTGATTCTGCAGTTGATAACACCAACATCGGGCTCGGTTTTATATAAAGGCGAAAATATATTTGAGATGAAAAAGGAGGCTCTTCGGCAGTTAAGAAGAGAGCTTCAGATAGTCTTTCAGGACCCGTATACATCGCTCAATCCGAGGATGAAGGTTCAGGGGATAATAGGGGAACCTCTTCAGGTGCACAGTATTGCTTCTGGAGAAGGTTTAAAGAAAAGAGTTTTAGAGCTCCTTGAGCTTGTTGGATTGCCAGCAGATTTTACTGAAAGATTTCCTCATGAACTTTCTGGAGGAGAGAGACAGAGGGTTGGAATTGCAAGAGCGCTTGCTACAGACCCAAAGTTCATTGTTGCTGATGAGCCTGTTTCGTCGCTTGATGTTACCGTTCAGGCTCAGATACTCAAGCTGCTTGTCCAACTTAAATCAAGATTAAACCTTACTATTCTTTTTATTGCACACGACTTGATGGTGATCCAGAACTTATGTGATCGTGTAATGGTCATGAAAGGTGGAAAGATTGTCGAAATGGGGGGAGCTGAGCAGGTTTTTACAAAATCCTCTCATCCTTATACAAAACTTCTTCTGGAATCTACGCCTAGAATTTGGGACTTATAAGAAATTCAGATTTCTGATTATTTCCAGGGATACTCTACTGGACCAAAAAGAGAGATTTTTAAGATGTCTAAGTAAGCTTGCAATTTCTCTTTAAATTCAGAATACCCTTTAAAAGGAATAGTTATTACAAGCCCCATTACAGCAATTGGGAAGAATAGCACTAAGATAAACCTATAGACGTAATATGCCAGGGGCCCATAATGCTTTTTGCAAAAATATAGTCCACCCCTGAATCCTTCTACAAACAGTCTTTTGTTGAATGTACGTCTTGTGCTATAGCCCCCATAGTGGATGACTTCCGCCTGTGGTACGAAATATATCTTCCATCCAGCAACTTTGATTCTTTTGCACCAGTCAAGGTCCTCATTATAGAAAAAAAGGTTTTCATCAAGTTTCCCTACTTTTTCTATTATCTCTCTTCTTACTACAAGACAAGCGCCCATAATAAAGTTTACTTCTTTAGGTTTGCTAGATTGCCAGAAAGGAAGGCCCCAAAGCCCTCCTTGACGTTGAGGTGTTCCATCTACATTTAATAATTTGGGACCACTTACTCCAACAGTGGGATTAGCATCCATAAATTCGATAATTTTATCAAAGGCCCCGTCCTTTATAACTGTGTCATTGTTAAGGAGCATGCAGTATCTACCCTTGCTTAAGGTTAGTCCCTGATTATTCGCTTTTGTGAAACCCAGGTTTTCCTTATTTTCGATGGTAGTAACATTAGAATAATTTTCTTTTACCATTTGTACGGAGTTATCCGTCGATGCGTTATCTACGACAATTATTTCGAAAGTTATCCTATGCGTTGAGTTGAAAATCGACTTAAGGCAGTTTTTAAGGAGATTGCAATTATTGTGATTGAGAATTATTATTGATAGATCTACCACTTTATCTCCTTTAATAATTTATTTTCCCTGTTTCTAGGAAATACTTAATATCTTGGGCAATGACCTTGCTTCCGCCTCTTGGTCCCATAATTTCCTTGCCCTTTTTTCCTATTTCTTGCATTCTTTGAGGATCATCCAGTAGTGATAGAACACTGTGTACGATATCATCAAGCTTTGGAGGAGGGAGTATGGCGTTTCCCTTCAATATTTTTCGAACATGAGATTCTACCATTTTCTTGCTCATCGAATATCCAATTCCCCAGAATGTTACGACAGGTTTTCCTAGAGCAAGTGCCTGTTCATTAGCTGTCCTTGCAAGTCCGATAATAAGATCCGATGTGTTGAGAACATCTCCAAACTTGTCAGTGATGTTGGGTTCGTTCGATAGGCTAGAATACTGTTTCATAGTTTTAATAAATTTAGTCCTTTCTAATTTAGGACTTAGAGCTATTAAAAAATTAACCTTCCTTTTTTGCAGTATACCATCTAATACTTTAATCAGCAGACGAAGGTTCTTATATACAACTTTTCTGCTGCCTGGAAGCACTCCAATCGTGGGAATATTTTTATCTAAATTGAAATCTTCTCCAGTTATTTCAAAAGTATCAAAAAGTGGATTTCCCACGCACTTTACCTCAATTCCTGTATCATCCAACGAAGATGGGCCGGGGTTTCGTTGATAAATAGAAATACCGTGATCTTTTATGTAGTTTCTTACATACTGCGGATAGTAA
>JAUWWO010000129.1 GCA_030616825.1 Candidatus Margulisiibacteriota bacterium
CTCTTTCTAGGCAAGGCTGTTGTCATTGGATTGATTGGAGCCGTAATCGGCTTTGGAATTGGGACAGGCCTGGCTCTAAAGTACGGACCTGACATATTCAAAGTCACAGCAAGTACGATAAATCCTATGTTTGAACTCATGTACTGGTCGGTTATTGCCTCTCCGGTTTTTTGTGCGCTTTCAGCCTTCATCCCTGCAATGTTAGCTGTAGCTCAGGATCCCGCTCTCACCTTAAGGGAAGAATAAATATGGTCCATCTGGAAAAACTTAATAAACAATACCGTACCCGGAGTGGCGAAATCAAAGCCCTTGATGATGTCAGCCTCCTTGTTAAAGAGGGCGAGTTAGTAGTTATCAGGGGACCAAGTGGGAGCGGAAAAACAACTCTTTTGCTTTCCATTGGAGGGATGCTTCGTCCAACAAAAGGGCATGTTATCGTGGACAACAACGATATCTATTCGTTGAGCAATAGGGAAAGAGCAAGGTTTAGAGCTGAGAATATCGGGTTTGTCTTCCAAATGTTTCACCTTGTACCTTATTTAAATATTCTTGAAAATGTTCTTTTACCTGGTGGAGTTGGAAAAAAACAGAACAAGCAAAAAGAGGCAGAGAAATTATTAAAACGTCTTAACCTGTCGGGCCGGCTATATCACAAGCCTTCTGAACTCAGCGCTGGAGAGAAACAGCGTACAGCCATAGCAAGGGCGTTGATTAACCAACCAAAAATTATCCTGGCTGATGAGCCAACAGGAAATCTCGACCCTGAAAACTCCGAACAGATCATCGGTTACCTGGAGGAGTTTCATCAGGCTGGAGGTACAATCATCGTAGTAACTCATGGGAAGTTAGTAGATCAATATACTGACCGCATAATTTATCTGAGAAACGGCCAAATATAAAAGATTTATTAAAGATGAAGTCAATCTAAAGTGAATAACGGACATAACGTACATAACGGATTGAACTTATAAAGGAGATTTCACCTTGAAACATAAAAAACTATCATTCAAAACAAGACCAATGAATGTTCGAGGCTGTGTTGTCTTTATCATCCTCGCCTGCATGACTATATTATCCATAAACTGTAAATCTCCTAAAACTGAGTATTGGATGACTTATCGGCATGACAATGCTCGAAGCGGAGTGACCTCTTCTAGCTTGAATACTCCCCTCGCGCTGCACTGGACGTTCAAATCCACACACCCACCAAAGCCGGCTTGGCCAAAACCAGGGGAAGAGATAGAAAGGATGCACTTTGATAATGCGTACCATGTGACTGCAGCTAAGGGAATGGTTTATTTCGGCTCTTCAGTGGACAACAAGATCTATTCATTAAATGCAAAGACAGGCAAGATACAATGGATCTTCTTCACAGAAGGGCCTGTTCGTTTTGCTCCAGCACTCTGGAAGAATCGATTATATATTGGCTCGGACGATGGTAGCATCTATTGTCTTAAAGCAATGAATGGGAAGCTCATCTGGAAGTACAGGGCAGGTCCCAGTGACGAGAAATTACTTGGAAACGGAAGAATGATATCTATGTGGCCGGTTAGAACAAGTGTTTTAGTTGACGGCGGGATTGTCTATTTTGGGGCAGGTGTTTTCCCTTATGAGGGAATCTTCATTTGTGCCCTGAATGCCAGAGACGGCTCAGTAATCTGGAAAAACGATACTGTCGGAGACCGAGCCCACGAACTGGCCTATGGCGGCATTTCGCCTCAGAGCTATCTGATTGCCTCAGAGAACATTCTCTATGTACCATCTGGCAGGGCTATGCCCGCAGCCTTTGGCCGCAAGAGCGGAGAATTTCTATACTACCTCCTGCCAGGAGCAAAAGTAGGCGGCACCTGGGCTCTGTTGGATAAAGACAATCTTATCGCAGGGGTAGATCTCTCTGGCACACCATCGAAAATTGCCTATGACGAACAGACAGGTATGAAAAAAGATGTTATGGATGATATGCATGCATGGTTTCCGGGAATTGACCTTATTGTAACACCTGATGTTTCCTACACCCTCACTGAAAATGGAATTTATGCTTTAGATAGAGAAAAATATTTGATTATTCGCGGGAGTAAACTGAATGTCCTCGCAAAAGAACGGCAAAAGCTGCAAGATAAACGTTCGGACATTTTGAAAAAAATCCAAGAGACTGGCGCGGAAACTGAAAGTAGGATGTATGATCCACAGATAGAAGAGATTGAAAAAAAACTAGTTAATTTAGCCGAAGAAGAAAAGAAGTTAAAGACTTCTATGTGTAGGTGGGAATATCTAAACGAGAAACTTTGCTCTTTGATACTCGCAGGCAATAAGATATTTGCAGGAGGAGAAGGGATGGTCATTGCCGTTGATACACAGAGCGGCAAGGAGCTTTGGAAGTCTGAAATACAAGGTAAAGCCCAAGGGCTTGCTGTGACAGAAGGCAATCTTTATGTCAGCACTGATAACGGCAATATTTATTGTTTCACAGAAGGTAAGACATCCAGAGCAAAAGAGATCATTCCATCTGTTAATCCCTCCCCTTACAGAAAGGACAGGCTTACTAAAATCTATGAATCCGCAGCAGAAAAAATTCTAAAAGAAACAGGCATTAATAAAGGGTACTGCCTGGTTCTCGGGTGCGGTACAGGCAGGCTTGCTTTTGAGCTTGCCAAACAAAGCAAGATGAAAATCATAGGCATCGAGGAGGACACAAAGAAAGTCTATACAGCGAAAAATCGACTAGACTCCGCAGGATTATACGGCTCAAGAGTTGTAGTCGAACAATGGGATTTTTCA
>JAUWWO010000055.1 GCA_030616825.1 Candidatus Margulisiibacteriota bacterium
CAGAAACCAAAAGACGAGAAGCATTACTTGAGGCCAAGGGCGAATCCATAAGACTCCGGACCGAATTCGAACGAGAGACAAAGGAGCGAAAGGCCGAACTCCTATCCCTAGAAAAAAGACTCCTGCAAAGAGAAGAAAAGCTCGATTCCAAAAACAAGGCGATCGAAGATCAAGAGAAAAGACTAAAGGGAAGAGAGGCAGACCTTCTCAAGGCAAAAGAAAGCCTTGAGGCCATCCGCAAGGAGCACGTAAAAAAACTTGAACGGGTATCGGGACTCTCACAGGATGAAGCCAAAAAACTCCTTCTCGTTAACATTCAAAAAGATGTTGAACGCGATGCTGCAACACTGATTAAGAAGATGGAAGAACAGGTTAAAAAAGAAGCGGACAAAAAAGCAAAAGAGATTTTAACAACAGCAATACAGAGATGTGCTGTAGATCATGTTGTAGAAACAACAACAGCAGTAGTAGAGCTTCCCTCTGACGAGATGAAAGGCCGAATTATCGGCAGGGAAGGACGAAACATCAGGGCATTCGAAACACTTACCGGAGTAGACCTCATTGTTGATGATACACCGGAAGCAGTGATACTCTCTAGTTTTGATCCACTAAGACGAGAAATAGCAAGGCTCAGCTTAGATAAGCTGATAGCAGATGGAAGAATTCATCCGGCACGCGTAGAAGAAATGTACGAGAAATCAAAGCAGGAACTCAAAGCAGCGATGTGGGAATACGGAGAGCGAGCAGCAATAGAGGCCGATGTACACGGTCTTCCTCCTGTGCTCATACAGCTTCTTGGGAGACTCCGGTACCGAAAAAGCTATGGACAGAATGTCCTTCAGCACTCCATAGAATGTGCACACCTTGCGGGGATGCTTGCTGCCGAACTTGGAGTAAATGTTAAACTTGCAAAAAGGGCTGGACTCATTCACGATATCGGAAAGGCCATAGACCAGGAGGTAGAAGGTACTCACACAAAACTCGGTGTCATGTTTGCCCAGAAGGCCGGAGAAAGCCCAGAAGTACTCCACGCCATAGAAGCCCATCATGGCGATGTGGAATCAAAGACAATAGAAGCTGTTCTCGTTTTGGTTGCAGATGCCATATCCGCCTCCAGACCGGGGGCCAGGCGAGATACACTTGAGGCATATGTGAAACGCCTAGAGCGTCTTGAATCAGTGGCCAAATCATTTGAAGGAGTTGAAAAATGCTATGCCATTCAGGCGGGAAGAGAAGTAAGGGTCATTGTCAAACCCGAAAAGATCGATGACTTAATGGCTACAAAACTTGCTCATGATGTGGCCAAGAAGATCGAATCCGAATTAGAATATCCTGGCGAGGTAAAAGTAACAGTGATAAGAGAGATAAGAGCAACTGACGTAGCAAAGTAGTCACAAAAGGAAATTAACATGGGAAATGAACTAAATATACTTTTCATCGGAGATATCGTGGGGAGGCTCGGCAGGGCTATTGTAAAGAAACTCCTTCCTGAGCTAAAAAAGAAGTTCTCAGTAAACTTAACCATTGCCAACGGAGAGAATGCAGCAGCAGGCTATGGCATTACTGAGGGAGTATACAATGAACTGATTGAAGCGGGAATTGATGTGATTAGTATGGGAAACCATATGTTCGATAAGAAAGATTTCACTAAAGTCATAAAAGACTGCCCAAAGATAATACGACCTGCAAACTATCCACCTGGTGTCCCGGGGAAGGATCACATTATAGTAGAAGCCAAAATGGGAAAAATCGCTGTAATCAACTTAGTTGGGCGAGTATTCATGCCAGCAATGGACTGCCCATTTAGAGTTGGCGCAGAGCTCATTGAAAAAGTTAAGAAGGATACTCCAATTATTATTGTAGATATACACGCCGAAGCCACCTCTGAGAAATGTGCAATGTGATAATGTCTGGATGGCAAAGTCTCAGCAGTAATTGTAACTCACACACATGTAATGACAGCGGATGAGAAAGTTCTATCCAAGGGAACTGCATTTATCTCAGACATCGGAATGACAGGGGCTTATGATTCCGTAATCGGAATGGATAAAGAGCAGATCCTCTCCCGTTTCCTAACACAGATGCCGCACCGATTTGAACCCACAACAGAAGGACAGGGAATCTTTAACGCTATTATCTTAAAAATAGACACAAATACCGGAAAGGCAAAGGAAATAGAAAGGATTTACAGGATTATTCCGGAAGAAGATTAAGATTAAGGCTTGCCCTGAGCTTGTCGAAGGGTTGAGGTTAAGGATCAGCCACCTAAAGATTTGATGCTCTTTTGAATGATTTTCTTGCTTTCTTCTAATTTGGCTAATTTAGCCCTTTCATCTTCCACTAACTCAGGCTTAGCGTGTTTTACAAATCCTTTATTCGAAAGCTTGGCCTTAACCTTTTTAAGTTCTTCCTCAAGTTTCTCAAGCTTAGTTTTTAATCTATCTATCTCTTTTTTGGGATCAATCAATCCTTTTAACGGCACCCGAATCTCTACATTCCCAACAACAGCAGTGGCAACTTGAACCGGCTTCTCTTTTATCACTTTGCCTACATCAACATTTAAAGCATTCGCTAATCTCATTATATAATGCCCGCCCCTCTCGAGCGTCTCTCTATCACCGGTTTCCTTAGAGACAAGAAGCACATTTATTTTCTTTGAGCTCGCGATATTATATTGAGCTCGAATATTCCGAATAGCAGTTATCACTGGCTGAAGCAAAACCATGTCGGTCTCAACACCTTTATCAATAAAATCATCATCTCTTTCTGGATATTTGCCAATCATAATCGTTTCGTATGCACACAGATCTGGAATTCTATCCTTAATTTTTTGCCATATCTCTTCAGTTATAAAAGGCATAAATGGATGAAGAAGTCTTAATGTTCCCTCAAGCACATAAACTAGAACCGATAAAACCTTTGATTTAGTGGAAACATCTTTCGAATTTATTCTCTCTTTTGCCATTTCAATATACCAGTCACAAAAATCTCCCCACAGGAAATCATATATGCGCCTTGCTGCAGTACCAAAATCATATTTCTGTAATAATGAATTAACATTAACTGCCTCCCAATAGAACTTGCTTAAGATCCATCTGTCTGCGAACTCAAAATTCTTTAATGTCTTGGGTGAAATTTTTTCCATCTTAAACTTTGAATCGCAATTCATCAAAACAAACCTTGAGGCATTCCAGATCTTATTCGCAAAGTTCCTGCATTCTGTTATCTTTTCTTCGGTAAGTTTTATGTCCTGCCCCTGCCCTGTTACAAGTGAGACGAGCGCAAACCGGAGTGCATCAGCTCCAACTCTGTCTATAACGTTAATGGGGTCTATGACATTCCCGAGCGACTTGCTCATCTTTTTCCCGTGGATGTCTCTAACAAGACCATGGATATAAACCGTGTGGAATGGGACATCTCCCATAAATTTAATCCCCATCATTATCATTCTTGAGACCCAGAAGGTTATTATGTCATAGCCAGTGATCAAAACCGAGGTCGGATAAAAGGTCTTAAGGTCTTCTGTTTCTTCCGGCCATCCGAGCGTGGAAAAAGGCCAAAGTGCTGAAGAGAACCAAGTATCCAAAACATCCGAGTCTTGGACTAAATCCTTCCCACCACACTTTGGACAAACTTTTGGCTTGTCTTCTGAGACTATAATCTTTCCACACTCTTCTGCTTCTCCTATTTTTGATTTTTGGTTTTCGGTTTTTGGTTTTTTACAATACCAAACTGGTATCCTATGACCCCACCAGATCTGGCGCGAGATGCACCAATCCTTAAGGTTTACCATCCAATCTATATATACCTTGGTCCAGCGCTCGGGGACAAACTTGATCTTACCATCTTCTACTGCAGCAATGGCAGCTTGGGCAATAGGTCCTACCTTCACAAACCACTGATCCGAAAGATAGGGCTCAACCACCCTCTTGCATCTATAACAGTGCCCAATCGAGGTGTCGTAGTCCTCGATCTTCTCAAGCAAGCCCTCTGCTTTAAGATCATCAACTATTTGCTCTCTAACCTTAAACCTATCCTTGCCTTCATATCCTTTAATGTTCTTTAATTCAGAGGGATCAAAATGAGCCACTGCAACACGGCCGTCAGGGTGGAGCATAACAACCCGTGGCAGATTGTGGCGCTCGCCCATTTCAAAATCATTTGGGTCATGTGCTGGAGTTACCTTAACCGCACCTGTGCCGAATTCTGGATCAACGAATTCATCCTTTATCACTGGGATACGCCGCTCAACCAACGGAAGGACAAGCATCTTCCCCACTAAATGTTTATACCTTGGATCCTTAGGATTTACAGCAAGAGCGGTATCACCAAGCATCGTCTCAGGGCGGGTTGTAGCTACCGTAACGTGATCAGGGGTGCCATCGATTGGATACTTGATATACCAGAGTTTACCCTTTGCTTCTTCATGCTCGGTTTCTATATCCGAGAGTGCGGTCTTGCATCTTGGACACCAGTTGATTATCCTCTTACCCCTGTAGATTAAGCCTTCGTTATATAGGGACACAAAAGCTCGTCTAACTGCGCGAGAAAGTCCTTCATCCATTGTGAACCGCTCACGCGACCAATCGAGTGAGGCCCCGAGTCTGCGGAGCTGTTTTGTAATCTGCCCGCCGTAGAGCTTCTTCCATTCCCATGTTTTCTCAAGGAATGCTTCCCTGCCTATATCCTCCTTGCTTTTCCCTTTTTTTTGGAGCTCCTTCTCAACCACGTTTTGTGTTGCGATCCCAGCATGATCTGTTCCGGGAAGCCAAAGGGTTTTGTATCCTTTCATCCTTTTGTATCTTATCAATACATCTTGAAGGCTATTGTCTAAGGCGTGTCCCATGTGAAGCGAACCAGTAACGTTTGGAGGAGGAATAACAATGGTGAAAACTTCCTCAGATCCCTTGGGAGCAAAGAAGGCTCTCCTCTCCCATGGATCATATATTCTCTCTTCAACTTCTGCTGGATCGTAAACCTTTGCTATTTCCCGGTTCATAAATAATTGTTCAAAACCTTTCTACCATCAAAATGTTGTAACTTCAAGTAACCCTTTATGTTGGGAAATAACGCATCCTTTGGTATCAGCCCCACGATCTCGC
>JAUWWO010000008.1 GCA_030616825.1 Candidatus Margulisiibacteriota bacterium
CGCCTGTAAACTCGTCCAGGAACGATTATGGCAACAGGCGGCTTCTGCCGCTCCATAATCCTTATCTGCACTGGAGAAGTATGAGTCCGAAGGAGAACATTATCCGTTATATAAAGCGTAGACCACATATCCCTTGCCGGATGATGGGTAGGAATATTCAGGGCTTCGAAATTATAATAATCCGTTTCCACATCCGGGCCAGTGGCAATAGAATAACCAAGTCTCTTAAAGATGTCTTTGGTCTCATCAAGAACCTGAGTTATTGGGTGGAGTCTCCCCCTCTCTGGCCGGAAACCAGGAAGGGTTACATCGATGGGTTCAGATTTAATCTTCTTCAACGCTCCAAGCTCTTGAGCTTTCCCCGCAAAAAGGTCGTCAAGCTTATCTTTCAGGGCATTTGCAGTTTGACCTGCAGCCTTTTTCTCTACCTCTGGAAGATCTTTCAGACTCCGTAAAACAGTTGAGAGCTCTCCTTTTCTGCCCAAATATTTTATTCGCAGGGTTTCTAGTTCCTCAGAAGAAGTAATCTTTTCAAGAGAAGCCTTTGCTTCTTCTCCAATTTTCTTAATTTTATCCTGCATAAACTATCTCTAGGCTCCTTTTGTCCTTTGCCTCAAAGCTTCATAAAACAGTATCGAAGCAGCTACGCCAACGTTTAATGATTCTGCTTCTCCAACCATTGGAATCTTAACATGATGGTCACAAAGATTTAACAATTCTTCAGGTAATCCAGATGCCTCGCTCCCAAGGACAATTGCTACCGAAGAAGAATACTCTATATCCCAAAAATCGGATTTTGCCCTGGGAGTTGTTGCAACCAATTGTATTCCCTTCTCATGTATCCGCTTGATACCAACCTTTATATCATCAAGGCAAACAATGGGAAGATGAAAAATTGATCCCATTGACGACCTCACGGTCTTTGCGTTATACATATCAACAGAGCCCTTTGAGGTTACAATTCCTGTTGCCCCTGTGGCATCCGCAGTGCGGATTATTGTGCCCATATTGCCCGGATCCTGAATTCCAACGCAGACTGCAATCAAAGGGTTTTTCCCAGAACAGAGCTCGTCAAGTATCCCCTCCCCCATGTTCACAACTGCGAGGACCCCCTGAGGAGTTTCAACTTCTGAGAGCTTGCTCATTAATTTATCGGAAATTTCAAGGGTCTCCACCCCAGCAGATGACAAATCAGCTAAAAGAGCTTTGCCTTCTTTTGAGGTCGTGATCCTTTTCGAAAAAAGGGCAAAATCTATCTTGAATTGCCCCTGCTCCCTCGAGGCTTTTAATGCCTCGGAAACCAGATGAATTCCTTCTACAACGAATTTTTTTTCTTTTTCCCTGTACTTACGAAGACCCAAGGATTTAACATACTTGACCTTGGGGTTACTTAAACTGGTTATCATTTTGAGAAAAATTATACTTTAAATTAAGGGGTTTAGCAAGAAAAAAAGAAGAAAGAGGAGCTTCTTTACTTCAGTACGCCCCCCTGGTAAACAATACCGTCGGAATAGTCCTAAGCAAAATCTTAATATCCAACCACAAAGACCAGTTTTCTATGTAATAAATATCTAATCGAACCATGTCTTCAAAAGGCAAACGGGATCTTCCGGAAACCTGCCAGAGCCCGGTCATTCCAGGTGCTGTTCGGAGTCTCTTCATGTGCCAGCTGCGATACTTTTCAACCTCACTTGGTATTGGAGGACGAGGTCCAACCAGACTCATCTCACCGCGCAACACATTGAAGAGCTGCGGCAGCTCATCCAGACTAAATTTCCTCATGAACCACCCTACCCTCGTTATCCTTGGATCTTTCTTCATCTTGAATACATGCCCCTCGACTTCGGAAAGATGCTCAAGTTGAGGGAAAAGCTTTTCAGCGTTTTTTATCATTGAACGAAATTTACAGAGCATAAAATGCTCGCCATCGCGACCAACACGCGCCTGAGTGAAAAACACAGGACCAGGAGAATCAAGTTTAATTAGGATCGAAAGCAGCAAGAATAGAGGCGAAAGAATAATAAGAAGCAAAGCTCCCCCAAATAAATCCGCTGTCCTTTTTATAAATGCGTTGAGTCCTTTGAGCCTTATCTCGCTTATGGTAACTATGGGAATGCCGCCTACTTCATCGGTGTCAACGCGGCTGGCCATAATTTCCAGTATCCCCGGTACGATCTTAAATTCAACCCTCTCCCTCTCACATTCTGTTATTATGTCTAACACTCTTTCGTGAGGGATCTTTGATGTGGCAATAATTACTTCCTTTGTGCCGGACTCCCTTATAACATCCTTGACCTTAGAAATATATCCTATAACCTTGAAACCATTAAACTCTTTGCCAATTTTTTCTGGATCATCGTCAAGATATCCGATAACACGATATCCAAGACCAGGGTTTTCTCCTATCTTTAAAGCAAGCGCCTGCCCCATATCTCCAGCGCCAATGATTAGTGTTCTCTTTATTCTGATGCCGCGGCTGTAGAGATAGCTCTGGAAGCCATCAACAAGGAATCGGGAAAGGGTTACAAAAATAAATGCCAGGCCCCATGCATAAATCAAAACCTGTCTGGAAAACCAGAGTCCTCTATAAAGGAAGAGGAGTCCCAAAAGGAGCAACGCGGAGACAGTTACTGCGCCAAAAACAGATGCAGCTTCGTCCACTATGGTTCCTTTTTTTTGAACATATAAACCAAACATCTCAAATATGGCAAGCCAAACGAGAACTACGAAGATCAAAATCCTTAGGTATTCTTCTATTTCCGGTATCGTTGCTGGAGTGATAAAGGGAACGATCTTAAATCTGAGGTAATACGCAAATATGAATGAGAGTGATATTAACAAAGCATCTGATATAGTCAAAAATACAATCTGCCCTAAAGATCTCCTCATCTATTTAACTCCTAACGTCTGTAACATTTTCTTAGCATAAGCGTTATTCGGATCGATGATCAAAACTTGATTGAACTCCCCCTTGGCTTTTTCAGTCTTTCCCTCTTTATAATATATCAAACCTAAATTGTTATGAGCATCAATATTGGTTGGATCATTTATTATCACCTGAAGGAGTTCTCCCTTTGCCGCTTTAAGATTTCCAGTTCGGATATAGGCCAGCCCTAAATTAACCCTTGCCTTGACGTTGCCTGGCTCGAGTTCCAGTATCTTCCCAAAGACCTGTATAGCCTCATTATATGCCTTAAGCATCATATGGGTAATGCCCAGATTTTCCAAAAGGGCTTTATTCTTTGGATATTTCTCAAGTGCCTTCTTAAAGACCTCAACGATTCTCTTAGGCTCCCTCATCTTTGTATACACTACACCAAGCCGCTGCATGGACATGCTTAAATTGGGATTGATCATAAATGCCTTCTTATACTCTTCGGCGGCTTTCTCAAGCTCTCCTTTTGATTCATAAACTATACCCCTGTTATGATACGCCTCAGCATAATATGGATCAACGGCAATTGCATTATTTGTGAATTCAAGTGACTTATCAAGAGAATCAGGAACATTAAATGTGTGCAGTGTTATATACGTTTTCCCCATAATATAGAAATCGTCCGCATTATGGGGATCTGCCAAAGATGCTCGCTTAAGCACTGAGATTGCTTTCTCATGCCACTTGAGCTTGTCAGGGACATTGCGCGCAATATTAAGGTGAGTAATACCATAATAAGTCATTGCCCCACCCTCGTAAGGACTTATCTCTAGAGATTTTCTGAAACTGACTAGAGCTTGTTCAAACATCTTCCTTTCGATATATACCTTGCCTGATTTGTAGAATCTATCAGCACGAAACTGAATTGTTGAAAAGTGCCATAAAAACATTAAAGCAAATATTACCCCTGCAACAGATAACCATGGTACCTGTGAGATTGGTATTCCCATGAACCGGGGAAGGGATAGCTCCTCATCACTTCGTATCTCCGGGACAGAAACCATCCCAAACATTATCCAAAGAAGCGTAGAAATGGCAACAACCCCAAAACTGAATTGATTCTGGATAAAGTATGAGGTTGCAGCTGCAAGTATTCCTGCATTGTAGATCTTAAAATCACTGTCAAATGCCCCTCTTAATTTGCGAAGTCCAAGCTTATAAAAAGTAAAGATCAACCATATATAAATGATAAAAGAGACAATCCCTTTGGTTACAGAAACATCAAAGACCTCGTTATGGCATCTATCCTGTTTTACGTGAAAGGACTCTTTAAACCTGAAAAGCTCAGTCTCATACCGTGGGAAGACCATCTTAAGCACTTCTGGACCTATGCCAAAGAATGGTCTGTCAGCAATTATGGCAAATGCGCTCTTCCAGGTTTCGATCCTGGATCCTGCAGCTCCACGAAGCTCCAAGCCAATTGGTTGCTTTTCCGCGGTCTCTACTTTCTTGGATTTAACTTCTTCAGGCCTAACTTCTTCAGGCCTTATTTCCTCAACCCTTACTTCTTCTGCAAAACGTTTAATTGGCGAAAACTGAGGCTTGGAGAAAGTAACAGCTGTAATCATTAAAAGGATAATGCCAAGAATCCCCAATTCTTTCCAGTGTTCTAATAGATTTTTTCTGTTCACCAATACTATAAAGAGCACACCGGCCCCAAATAAAGCAAGAAGCCCTCCACGACTCTGAGTAAATAATATACACGTATAAATCAGCGGCAGACTGATAAAAAGTATTCCATCTAAAACCAATGGGTCTATCTCCTTTGAGGCAAATACAAAGATTAAAGCCAATGATGTTACGACAGCCCAGGAAATCACAAGGAGTGGAAAGATAGTAGTATCAACCCAATAGATCATTAGTAAATATGCAACCAAAAAGCCAATAAAAGGCAGAACTATAATTGCCTGGGAAATAATATGATCTACTATTTTGTCGCGTCTCTCAAAATCATGTTTACATTCTGAGAAGTCCAAAATTCTTCTTTTGTCCATTACCAAAAGCGAAAGCCCAAAAAAGAAAGCCATGATCACATACGCTGCAAGAAAATTTGGCTGTCCTATGGTGGCGATAACCCTATGCCAGGTAATCACCCCACCCCAGGCATAAGGGTCCTTCCCCATACGCTGGATTATTCCATATATGGACATAAGTGTTGCAGCAGAGATGACAGTAAAAAATATCCTTCTAAATTGTTCTTTGGTCTTTATGAAATTTGTGACAGTAAAGAAAAGCAGTCCCCAGACATAAATTGTAGAGAGCCCTTCATAGCGACCATAAAACCCCATAAAACTCAGGAGCACGTGAACAGAAGTTAGTGTAGCGATAGTACAGGCAAGCATATAAGAGGCAACCGGCCAATCAAGGACTGCTCGAACAAATTTGTGCTCTCTAAATATAAGTATCTTGCATGTCCACACAGTAAGAATGAGGAGCACTAAAATCCTTATGACCGCAGTTTTTGTTCCAGAAAAAACGATCCCGATCCTTCTATCAAAGACGGTCGGGGCAAGAAAGACAAGAAGGAGAAAGATAATCTCCACCGCTAAATCGAAGTATTTTGATTGAACTCGTTCCAGCTTTTGCATAATAGATTATTCTACCATGAAGGGCAAAATTTGGAAACCAACTCACTTAAAAAATGCTTTGTATTTTTCTTGCACAAATTCCTTAATCTTTTTCTTAAATATTTCTTTGTCAAAGGAGGCCGCGTGTTCTCTAATCTTTTGGCTGCTGAAATCTATTTTTTCGAATCTTCTGATTGCCGCTACCAAAGCCTCTGGTGTTTGTTCGTCAAAGAAAATCCCTGTCTCTCCTTCAATTACTGTCTCTAAAGCCCCTCCCTTTCTGTATGCGATAACCGGCCGGCCAGCTGCCGCAGCCTCCACAGGGGCAATTCCAAAATCCTCTTCCCCAGGGAATATTAAAGCACGGCATCTCGAATAAAAGCTAGAGAGCTCTTTATCTGATACACTTCCTAAAAATTCAATTGTAGGCCCCGCTAACTGCTGGAGTTTGCGGCCGTAATCGCCCTCCCCGATTATCTTAAGGGGCAACTTAGTTCGGTTAAAGGTCTCAATAACAAGCTCAATTTTCTTATACGGCTTCAGTCTTGAGACAACAAGATAATAATCGTCTATCTGGGAAGAAACGGAGAACTTCTCCGTCTCAACAGGAGGGTTAATAACTATGCTGTCTCTGCCGTAACTCTCAAGTATTCGCCTGGCCACTGTCATCGAATTCGCTATAAAATAATCAACATTAGCCGAAGTTCTAACATCCCACATCTTTAGTCTCCTTAAATATACAGGAAGGATCGCTTTAAGGAGCGGAGACACCCCTTCTTCCCTTATATAATCTTTATATCTCCAGACAAATCGCATTGGATTATGGCAGTAACAAATATGAAGGGTTTCCTCCCCTTTTCTTACCCCTTTGGCAAATGCGCTGCTTGAAGAGAGTATCACATCAAAAGCTTTTAAGTTCATGGCCTCAAATGCATAAGGATAAAAAGGAAGATAGGGCTTATAGTGTTTCATTATAGTCGGAAAATATTGCATGAAAGTGGTTCTGATATCCATATCCCTAAACTCAGAAGGCATCTTCTTCTTATCATAAATTGAAGTGAATATCGGAGCTTCCGGGAAAGCTTCGTGCAAAGCGAGAACTACACGTTCTGCCCCACCAAATTGATTAAGATAGTCGTGAACAATTGCTAGCTTCATTAAAATGGTCCCTTGCCATATTTCCCTCTTAAGAAATCCAGCAGCCCCAAGAGCACTGCAACGGTTCCTTTAAAATTAGCTGTAAGCAGAGTAAAGAGCATCATCTTTGTAGGATTTACGAGTAAACTATAAAATCTCTTCGGCCATGGAAAATTATTCTTCTTCATAAACAGAAGGCCGTTTCTTATTCTGTAATAAATATAGAGCGGTGAAAACCTCCCACCAGCGGCCTGAGCAAACTTGTGCCAAATCTTGGAGGCAGGTACATATAAAAGTTTATACCCAGAAGAGGCGGCTCGCAGCGAGAAGTCCGCATCTTCATAGCTGTAAAAGTAATCTGGGTCCAATCTCTTAAGCTTTAATAAAACCTCTCTCTTTACCAGCATCGCACATGCAGTAACAAAATCAACTTCAGTTGTCTGATCATATTGACCGCGGTCCTTCTCATTTAGCCCCCTATGATAAGTCTTTCCTGTTGTCTTATTAAGATAGCCTCCAGCAAACCAGATTCTCTCCGGTTTATGTAAAAAATAAATCTTGGGGCCCAGGATGCCAGATTTGGGTGAGGTCTCTGCAACATTGACTAGCTCAGTTAAAAAGTTTGGCTCAACAATCGTGTCATTATTAAGAAGCAAAATATAATCAGCAGTCTTACCCAAAAGATATCGAATCCCAACATTATTGCCTTCTGCAAATCCCAGGTTCTCTTTATTCTTTATCAACGTTATATTGGGAAATTTCGCCTTGATCCTTTCCGGAGAACCATCGACTGACCCATTATCAACTAAAACTATCTCATAGTTGGAATAATTGATCTTGCCCAGAGAAGAAAGACAAGCAGAGGTATCTTCCTCTCCATTCCAGTTTAGGATAACTATGCCGACTTTAGGGGAAGTCATTTCATATCCTTATCTCTTGAGGCAGCTCTCATCATGGTAGTGTTTACTTTAAACAGAGGAAACCGCGACGTTTAGTCGCAGGTTTCCTCATCCCTCACCTTCCTGCATACCACTCCCTATAATGCTTCTTGTATTCTCCACTCATAACTAACCTCCACCAGCTCCTGTTAGATACGTACCAGTTAATCGTCTCCTCTAACCCTTCCTCAAAATTGAACTCTGGCTTCCAGCCAAGTTCCCTCATGACTCTCCTCACATCCATGGCATATCGCCTGTCATGCCCGGGACGGTCAGCAACGAACTTTATTGATTTTTGTGATTTACCTAACTTTTTGAGAATAAGTTTTGCCACATTGATATTTCTCCATTCGTTGCACCCGCCAAGGTTATACATCTCACCTGGCTTGCCCTTGGATAAAATAAGATATACTGCCCTGCAATGGTCTTCGACATGCAACCAATCTCTTGTGTATTTGCCATCTCCATAGATTGGAAGTGTCTGACCTTTAAGCGCTCGAATTATCATCAGAGGAATGAACTTCTCCGGGAATTGATATGGACCGTAGTTATTCGAACATCGGGATATTACTGCAGGATAACCATAAGTCTTAAAATAAGCACGAACTAGTAAGTCCGCACCCACCTTGCTTGCTGAATATGGACTATTTGGAGAGAGAGGAGAATCTTCCTTGAATTTACCCTTGGGTCCAAGTGACCCATAGACTTCGTCAGTTGAGATCTGGAGAAATCTTTTGCCGGCAAAACTTTTATTTGACCAAATCTTTCTTGAGACCTCGATCAAAACGTGTGTCCCATAGATATTCGTCCTTATAAAATCTTCGGGGCCGAGTATGGATCTATCAACATGTGACTCAGCAGCAAAGTTGACAATCGTATCAATGGCATATTTGTTTAAGGTCTTTTGAACAAGATCTTTGTCGC
>JAUWWO010000011.1 GCA_030616825.1 Candidatus Margulisiibacteriota bacterium
CAACGGATCTTCCGAGGGAGATGTCTGGAAAAACAGGTGTTTTTGTATCTATAAAAAAACATGGGGAGCTCCGGGGGTGCATTGGAACATTTACACCAGTAACTGAGAATATTGCCAAAGAGATTATAAGGAATGCGATTGCTGCTTCAACTGAGGACCCGAGGTTCCCGCCCATTGGTGTGGATGAGCTTCCCGATCTAGATATTTCAGTAGATGTGCTCTCGGCACCAGAGAAGGTTTCTTCAACAAAGGAGCTCGATGCAAAAAAATATGGAGTTATAGTGGTCGCTGGAGCAAGGAAAGGACTTCTTCTCCCGGACCTAGAAGGCGTTAACACTCCTGAAGAGCAGATAGCTATCTGCAGGAGAAAAGCAGGAATTGGAGAGAACGAACCCGTTGAGCTTTATAGGTTTGAAGTCAAAAGATATCATTAATCGTAAATCGTTAATCGATAATCGGGAATAGGCGATAAAGATGAAAACAAATAAATTAAAAGTAGGTGTTATAGGTGCAGGAGGATATGCAGGCGTTACCCTTGTATCGATATTGTTAAATCATCCGGATGTGGAACTTATCTGGATTTCCTCAGAACCCGCACATAAGGGTAAGAAACTTGCTGAGTTATATCCTTCGTTTACAGGCATTAGTGACCTTGCATGTTTGGATCCATTACCAAAGAAAGAGCTTTCTGGAACCGATTTTGTATTCTTGGCTGTTCCTCACGGGCTGGCCATGAACTTTGTGCCAGAACTTCGGACTGCGGGCAAAAAGGTTGTGGACTTGAGTGCGGACTACCGATTTGCTGAAAAGGAAGTTTACGAGAAATGGTATGTCCCACACAAAGGAGCAGAGTATCTAAAGGAGACGGTTTACGGGCTTCCCGAGTTCTATAAGGACAAGATAAAAAAAGCAGAGCTTGTTGGTAATCCAGGATGTTACCCAACAGCGGCGATACTCGGAGCAGCGCCTTTGGTCGCAAAGGGATTGATTGATCCGGGTGGTATCATAGTTGATGCTAAATCTGGGGTGACCGGAGCAGGGAGAGGATTGAATCTCTCAACTCACTTTCCGGAATGTAACGATGGGGTTTCTGCGTATAAAGTGTTTACCCATCGCCACAGTGCAGAGATGGATCAGGAGCTCGGCAAATTGGCCGGGAAAAAGATTAAGTCTTCCTTTGTACCGCATCTCGTCCCCATGAGTCGTGGGATACTGGCGACAATATACGGAAGTTTAATTAAAAAAATTGATCAGAAGGAAATTGAGAAGATTTATAAAGATTTCTACAAAGATGCTCCGTTTGTAAGAGTTCTTAAAGGGGAGGAACTTCCTTCTACCAAGCATGTTTATGGAACTAATTTCTGTGACATTGCTATTCGAGTAACTGAAAGCAGAGATAAAGTTGTGGTCATCTCTGCAATCGATAATCTGGTCAAGGGCGCTGCAGGCCAGGCAGTTCAGAACATGAACCTGATGTGTGGGCTGCCTGAGGATCTGGGGTTGAATAAGATAGCGGTTTATCCGTAGACCCCCTCTTTTTCTCCCCCGAGGTTCGGGGGAGATGTCCCGAGCGAAGTCGAGGGACAGAGGGGGTGAAATTTAGGAAGGTTGACATGAAAATCATCAAAGGAGGAATTACCGCACCTGCTGGGTTTAAGGCAGCCGGCATTTCCTCCGGAATAAAGAAATCGGGCAAAAAGGACCTTGCTTTAATCTTTTCCGAGATTGCTGCAGACGCTGCAGCTATGTTTACATCAAATAAGATCAAGGCTGTACCGGTACTTTTGAGTCAGAAGCAGATCAAAGCCGGGATAGCCCAGGCCGTCCTTGTGAACAGCGGGAATGCAAACGCATGTAATGGTCGCAAGGGATTAAAGGATGCAGAAAATATAATAGTTGAAACCGCAAAAGCTCTTGGAATAAGCAGAAAGAAAATCCTTATTGCCTCTACAGGTTCAATTGGCATGCCACTTCCAGTTGAAAAAATAAAAAAAGGAATTCGCATTTTATCACGGCATCTTTCTAAAAAAGCGGGCACGGATGCTGCAAAGGCGATATTAACTACTGATACTCGGCCAAAAGAGATTGCAGTTGAACTCAAGCTCAAAGGGAAAGCTGTTCGAATTGGTGGGATTGCAAAGGGCGCAGGGATGATAAACCCGAATCTCACTCTTGCAAATCACGCTACGATGCTTGCGTTTGTATCCACAGATGCAAATATCAAATCAAAGGCGCTGACTAAAGCGTTAAACGAAGCAGTAAAGGATTCGTTTAATATGATAACAGTGGATAGAGATCGGAGCACCAATGATACGGTTTTTGCCCTGGCAAATGGAATGTCCGGCTGCACTGAGATTTATGAGGGGACATCCGAATATACAAAGTTTTCAGAGGCGCTTAAATACGTATGTATTTATTTGGCCAGGGAGATAGCAAAAGATGGAGAGGGGGCGAGCAAACTTATCGTGGTCAGAGTTTCTGGAGCCAAAACCTTGATCGATGCTCGTCGGGCAGCAAAGATCATAGCTGGATCTAATCTTCTCAAAGCCGCTGTATTTGGAGGAGACCCCAATTGGGGCAGGATCATGGCTGCCTTGGGTTACAGTGGTGCTCAGCTTAATCCAGACAAGATCGATGTTTCAATTGGAAATATAGCTGTTGTTAAATCAGGAAAAGGGGTTTCATTTAATCGTGCGGGAGCTAAAAAACACCTTAAGGGTAAGGAAGTTATTATCAAGGTAGACCTCAATTTAGGAAAATATAAAGCACTGGCCTGGGGATGTGATCTGTCGTACGGATATGTAAGGATTAATGCGAGGTATCATACGTGACCCCCTTTGTCCCTTCGGGGCATCTCCCCCTTGGTAAGGGGGAGAATGAGAGGGGGTAGGAGGTATTAAATGCTTGAACATCTAATTAAACGAGCTGAAGCTGTTGTTGAAGCGCTGCCGCACTTAAAAAAATACCATGGCAAGATAATGGTTATAAAATACGGAGGGAAAGCCTTAACCGCTCCTGAGATCGGGAAAAAGATGATTGAAGATATAGTGCTTTTAAAATATGCAGGACTGAATCCAGTCCTCGTACATGGGGGAGGGGTTGAGATAACAAAGATTCTGGGGAAGAAGGACATTAAAACCAAGTTCATTGAGGGGATGAGGGTTACAACACCTATGGTTATGAAGACAGTTGAGAACGTCCTTGGGAGGATCAACAGGAATCTTGTTGCCTCGCTCAAAAAGGAAGGCGTTAAAGCTGTTGCATTCTACGGGAAGAAAGGGAAACTGCTTAAAGCCAAAAAGCACTTTGTTAAGACAGCCAAAGGTAAAATATTAGATTTAGGATTTACAGGCGTTGTCTCACAAGTAAATAAATCTGTTCTGCTTAAGGCAATTAAGAAGGATGCGATTCCTGTGGTTACATCTATTGGGGTGGGACCGGGTGGCAAGCTTTTTAACATTAATGCCGATCATACAGCTTCTGCTATTGCCGGAGCGCTTCGGGCTTCAAAGCTTATTTTACTGACCGATGTAAGGGGTGTTCTTGATCATAGTGAAAAACTTGTCTCGGTTGTGAATTCAAGCAAGGTTAATAGCTTGATAAAGAACGGCATAATCTGTGGTGGAATGATTCCCAAGGTTCGCTGCGGTATCGATGCGCTAAAGGCTGGCGTTGAAAAAGTACACATCATTGACGGCAAAATCCCCCGCGCACTGCTTCTAGAGATCTTCACTGATGCTGGTATAGGGACGATGGTGGTTAAGTAAAAGATAGTAGGGTTTAAACTAGCTAGATACTATTACAGAGATTTGATGAAATAAGTTTTAGATTATCAGATTATCGGAATATCAGTATTAGAGATCAGGCATAAGAGATCAGTTTTTAGAAATTTCTGATATTCTGTTTTCTGATTTTCTCATACTGGTCATCTGATTCTCTGATATTCTGAGGCATTACATCCCTGAGTCTTTATTATTTTAGACATTTCGTTAACTCCATTTTAGCTATTTGATTTCTCAAACTCCTGTGCAAGTTTCCCCCTTCAACTTTCGATAGAGTATTTAGAGGTGTAGCATTTCATGGAAATAAACCCTATAAGGGAATATGGCATACATAATGTAGGGGTTACCCTTCCTTACCGCCTCGGTGCGGTTGATCAGGCCAAGCAGATACCTATCCCTGAGGGCATGCCTGTACGAAAGAGGGTGTCCAGGGAATTTGGGATAGACATCATGGATACTGACGCGAGGTTTTTGCTTCCCGAGGTAGCGACGATTGAAGAAACGCTCAAGGAAATCAGAAGGCGAAACAAGGCGCATTTAATCGGTGTTCGGCAGATAGTGAAAAACAGGGAAGGCCGGGTGCGGCTTGAACAGGCCCGTCACGTCTCTGCAGGCGGGGCTTATGTTCCGGAGCAGAAACGAATTTATATTTTCGATAGCGTTCCTGAGAAAGATATTCCAGAAGTCTTGATCCACGAGGTAGGCCATGCTGTAAATTACTTTAACCTTGAGTTTTCAAAGTTCATGGAGTTCATAAAAGACTCCGGCTACAACATGTTAGAGTTTCGGCGTTTCTTTATTCCGGGCAACAGGTTATATCAAATCGGCTCCAAGATGATTAAAGTTACAAAAGATGAATGGAGGACTCTTATGGATCGGTTTTCATTAAAATCTCTCGTTGAAAACAGGGATGTTTTTGGAGAGATAGTTTTAGAACCCCGTAGAAAACCTAGATATCCCTGGGAAGAAAATCCGCTGGAGAGATTTGCCTGGGCTTATGAATGGTTTATTATGAGAAATCCTGAATTCCACAAGCTCGCTGAGCGAGCAGCACTCCGTGGAGACTCAACATGGCTTGCGGATTTTGAGTTTATTAAGGATGAAGTGTTTGGGGCGAATTAAACACAGATCCTTCCTGATTGGTTCCTCATCGAATTTTCAAAAAACCATGCAAGTTTTTCGCGAGTTAATACGATTATATATAGTGGATGAGGGGAAAACCCAAGTGTGCCCGCCTTGCGGCGAGGCAGGCCTGTTAACAAGGGTTTTTCTGCGTTCTTTTTGTGCTTGCCCTGAGAGCAATCGAAGGGCTTGCAACTGAATATTGGTTGAGTGAGTAGTCTGCCTGTTGACGAAGACTCAACGACGAGAAATAGGGAATTTTAGGGAAGCAAAAACAGGCTTCCCTTTTTGTTTGTTTTTAAAGGAGAGTAAAAAAATGGTAATGAATAGAATCTATGGTCTTTCTTCAGTTGGGAAGACTCAAAACCAGAAACCTCAAAACCTTTTATATAAGGAGATTGCAAAATGGGTGAATTCCGAGAAACCCGATTCTCAAAAGATTCAATCGGAATTTGAAGATTTCTGCCAGAAGGAAAATATTAATCTAGTAGAGCTTCGGCCAGTCTTTAATAAACTTTTTAAGATATATATAAGCATATCAAATTATTCAGAGAAAGGATGCTCAGCTTGTAGAATGGGATCCTTTAGGGACCTATTAGAGATTTCTTCTAGAAAACTAAATGCAGATGAAAATGAATTAGCTGGAGCTGCCAAATTATATACAAATTACAAAAAATTTCATAAAGATCTGATTAAAAAAAATAATGCCGCTATTAAAGAGCGTAAAATAGATCCCAGACATATACGTGGCGATCGTTCAGAGATTTTGAAATTAATGAGAATAAACCTGGATAGGCTCGCTAAAAATTTTAGAGATGATAATCTTAATAAGTTTGTGACTAATGTTTCAAATTGGATTCTTGATGATGATAAGAGAGGCAAGCTTTTAGCCAAGCTAAGGAAAATAGATTCAAAGAGACGAATAAAAAATTCTACATTTTAATAGGAGGGTGAAAAATGGGGAATGGAATTGATCCTGTAAAAATAATTACACAAGCCATTGGATTGACAGTAAGTCTAAAAAACAAAAGTTCAAGTCCAACTTCGAGTTCAGGGACCGCCGGTACACTACCTCAACCAAATCTTGTGAGATTTGAAGGTCCAAATAAAACTCTCTTTATAAATGGGGAAGAAGTCAAATACGTAGATGGGACAAAAACCAAAAAAGTTGATATCTCTGATGGTAGGATAGATAAAAAAGAACTCGAAGCTATTAAGGCATTCAAAAAAGAAGGCGTCATCATAAATAAAACCCTGATTGATATTATAAAAACAGGTGCAGAGATTAATGGAGCTGATCCAGATAGAGGAATAAACTTTGAAGATGCGAAGGCTGTTGTTGCTGCGGTTAATGAACATGCGCAAACGTACTTTCCAGAAGAATATAATGATCCAGCCAAAAAAGAGGCCGCAATACAAAAATCATCAGATGCATTCCGAATTGCAGGATATTATGAGATGAGGGATCTGGCGGCAGTTAGGGAGACAAGGGGGAAACTACCAGAAGAGGTTAAGCTTGCAGCCGAAGATCTTAAATTAGACAATGATTATGAAGCGATTAGAAAAAAGTTTATTAACTGGGGCTGCAAAAAAGATAGCGAAGTTATAAAGATTGTTGTTGAATACCTTAAAATGCATCCAAATGCAATTGTTGATGATATCTACACCCTCCTGATTCGCATCCCAGAAGCTTCGAAATTTAATGATAATGCAAAAATACGGGAGGGTATTTTCGAAATTTCAATTAAGATCAAAAGCATATACCTATCAAATCTACCATATACAGTAAAGAATATCTTGAATTATTTGAAGGGGGAGATGGTGGGGAGAGAAGAGAAAGCGAAGAGCAAAACTTCGGCGAAAAATTTGAAAGAACTAGCTAGACTGATTCAGGACGGACCTGATATAAGGGGTAATTATAATGAATGGGCAAGTAATGTTACGAAGTTTCTTGCTGCCCTCAGGGATAAACAACCGACAACAAAATTTAAAAATTCTTGGGACCATCTCTATTTGTCGCTAGTAAACGAGCTAATTGAATATAACATTAAAAAAGATCTGGTTGGAAAGATGGAGAATGAAAGTATTCCCCCCTTGATTGAAGAACTGACAGAGGCGCTGGAAGAAAAAAATCTTTACAAGACAACAAATACCCCCGAGATGGCGAGAAATAAAATAGGTGCCGTTCACCTCATTGCCGAGCTCAAGAAGAAACAAGGAGCTAAAGCTGAAAACACTCAAAAATTTATCAACCAGCATATTAATAGCGATATTTGGAATAACAATATATGGGGAAGGAAGGACAAACAGAAGGCGTTAAAAGTGGCGTTAGCCCTGCAGGTGGCTCAGACCAAGATCAAGCTCTTCATCTCTGAAAAAGAGGGAAAATACACAATTGCGGATGGAGCTGATATTCAAGACGAATTAAAGATCTTGGCGGAAGGATGGGAAACAGAAGTTAGAAAGACTCTGCTCCTGGCCGGCATGATAAACACCTTACAAGCAATTGCTACCTCCCTGACCGAAGAAGAAGCCATCTCGCTCTATGTCTTTCATCATTTGATCAATGTAAATGATGCAGCTAAAAATGTAATAGAGCAACTTGTAAATAAAAATAAAGATAAAGGTAAAATCAAACTGCTTAATTTGCAAAAGGAAAAACTAACTAAGCTTTACAGGAAGTTTTTGGGAGCTAATGGGGCGTCCGCTTCAGCAAAAAGCCAAAAATCGAAAAGAAAAGAATCAAC
>JAUWWO010000111.1 GCA_030616825.1 Candidatus Margulisiibacteriota bacterium
CAATATATTGGGAAAACAATAATGCAAGTAAGAACTATCAGAGTAGTGTATGTAAGGATTAGCTTTAAATATTTTCGTTTCTTCACTCAGCTTCTCTCCTTAAATAAAAATAGGGATAAATTGCTGCAAGGATAAAAATAACGAGAATCAACGAAAGGGTGGCTGACTTTCCAAAGTTATATTCAAGAAAAGCTGTATTGTATATATGTATTGGAAGGGTGGAAGTGCTCTTTATCGGCCCTCCTTGGGTGGCTACATATATCAATGTAATTGTCTTGGCGATCCACAATGTCATAAGAAGATTGCTGATAATCAGTATAGGCTTCAATTGGGGGATTGTGATAAAAAAGAACTTTTGCCAAATATTTGCCCCGTCTATAGTTGCACACTCATAGAGCGCAGGAGAAATGGACTGTAGCCCTGCTAATAAGATTAGCATTACAAAGGGATAAGCTTTCCATATACAGAGTATTATCACTGCTAACATGGCAGTGTCTGGGGATGCTAGCCAAGGCAATGGAGAAGAGATTAAACCTGCCCGAAGGAGAAAATAGTTAAAAGGGCCAAATAAAGTATCATACAACCAGCGAAAAGCTACCACAGCGACAAAATCAGGCACTATCCAGGGTAAAAAAAATAAAGCCCGAAAAACTATTATCCCTGGAATATCTTGATTCAACAATAGCGCAAGTCCTAGTGATATCAAGATGATGAATAGCATTGTTCCTCCGATCCAGATACCAGACAACTTCAAGGAATACCAAAATTTAGGATCATTAAATACTTCCCAATACTGGCTTAACCCTACAAATTTAGTAGCCTCAGGACGGATTATGATTTCGTGATGGAGGCTCAAAATTACATTGTACAAAAGAGGGTAGGCATAAACCATTAAAGCCATCAAAAAACCAGGTAAGAGTAATAGCTGGGGAAAATACGTTCTTATGTTGATATTTTGTGAAAGGTGTTTCATGGTGCCATTTTTGTACGAAGGAATAACCTTTATAAAGGTTATTCCTTCGCTTTACACAGTCGTTAGATGCTTTTCTGAATTATCTCTTCAATCTGAGTTTCCAGCTCGGATACCACTTGTTCTACAGATTTTTTCCCCAATATTGCAGCCTTTATTCCATCTGTTACCACTTCGTAGGTCTCCAAGACTCCTGGGAACGGCTGGATAGGGGGCCTTATTGGATACCGCATGGTTTCCTGGTAATCTCTCCACCAGGGAGTCTTCCATCTTTCAGGCATCAATTCAACCTCTGTTGTACTATTTGGGGCTTCGTAATTATACAGCACTCTGTTGCTTGGTCGAGTTAGGAATTCAAGGAATTTCCAACCTTCCTCAGGATGAGGAGCTTGTGCGGCAAAAGCCCATCCCCAAGCATCGCCGACGGCTGCGGTCCTAGGAAGATCGAGATTTCTCAGTCTCTCCGGCCCACTCGGATTGAGAATGCTGATGTAGTCTTCCCTGTACTTAAAGTCTGGATGACTTACATCATAGTTGGCCGTTTTCCACCAGGTACCCATGGAGTACATAGCTAATCTATCTGTGGCAAACGCAGCTGCCAGAATCTCCGGTTCCATGCTTACTACCCCAGGAAGTCCGTACTTACTGTTGAGTTCTGCGTAAAACTCGAGCGCCTCGACGAAAGGCCTTTCCGAAACGGTAACAGTCTTAAAGTCAGGAGCTACAACATCGGCATTATTCATAGCCAAAATGTTTCCAAATTGATAGATGGCCCATGTTCTTTCGTATAAAACTGAGCCCCATCCGTAAGTTCCGCCCTTTGTAGCCTTCTTAGCGTTAGCCAGAAGCTGATCCCAAGTTGTCGGCCGTGTCAATCCAAATTTCCTGTAAACATTCTTATTAACTGCGATACGGCGTAAATTAATAGTGTTCGGTAAAGCCCATAATTTCCCGTTCCATCTATAAGCTTGGGGTTGTAACCAGGCTTCCGGATCAAGATACTCAGATTTTGCTACCAGATCATCTAGAGGTTTGAGCCATCCTGCTTTAGCGCAGTCAATCATGTTATAAAATGGTTGAATCCTGATTACGTCCGGGGGGTTCTCTCCTTTAAAGGCTATAATCAGTTTGGGGTAGTAATCTCCCTGTTCGATCTGTACAAATTTTATCTCGATATCTGGGTGTTGCTTCTCAAAATTTTCTATAATCTTTAGCGTCCCTTTTTGTATGGGTTCCTCCGGAGAACGGGTAAGCTCCCAGAACGTGACAGTCGTCTTAGCATATGCTGGCACAACATTGAAGATCAGAGTCGCCGATAATGAAAGTATTATCCCTAAACCAACCTGCTTCCCCCACTTTTCATGTTTGTTCAGTCTTGACTTCATCTTAACCTCCTACAGATTTTTATATGTTTCCTTCACGAAATTTGTTAAGGGTCATGTCTTTAAAGTAGCTATCATCACCTCCTTCGCTTGATTTTTGACCCCTGATTTTGCCTAATTTTTTCCGAAATCTATTTTTCTTTAACGACATCAGAGAAATCGACCAATGGGATCTTACCCCCTTTTTCATAGAAGAATCCGGAGGCAAGTTGAGATAATCTTATGAAGTATTCTTTACCGACTTCAAGCCCACCTTTTCTTCTAACCTGAATAGTTATTTCATCCCCTTCATGAGACACCAGGTGAGACTTGACCAAATCCTTGGCCAGATAGTTTTTATCCTTTGTAACTATCGTGATATCCTCCTTATTAATCCTTTCCTCATTAAGAAAAAGTTCCAATTCGTACGTGGCGTAGAAACAAACCATATGGTGTGGATTTTTAAACGTAAATTGGAAAGCATCTGGCCTTCCGTCATCATTTAGGTCAACATTAAATAAACTTCCCTTTTTATACATTTTCCGTAAGGTGTGCTTTAGAATATTAGGCATCTTTTAACCTCTTAGGGATTTTCCATTTTATCGTGTATATTTTCCAAGGATCTACTGTGAAAGACACTTTTCCCTTCTTGGGAGACAGAGATCTGATTGACTCGCCATTTAACTTTACCTCCTGTGCTTTAGGCAAATCTTTAAAAAATCCAAGTGCTACCTTCCCCTTTTTGGCTTTTGTTTCGTAAATTCGAGTGAACAAATTATTATTCTCATGATATAGAGCAGATAATACAATATTTTCTCCTTTTACAGACAAAAATGACATATCTGGAGGAAGTTCTCCTTGGTGAATATTTGTTTTAAGAGCAATAAGGGGGTTGTGAAACTCGTGAGCCTTTTTGAGAACGTCACTCTCTTTCCAATCACCTTTATGGGTATAGATTGAATAATAATATGCGTGCCGTCCCCTTCTGGGAGGATAGGCATCAGCTACGATTAAAGAAAGCGATTTCTGGTCGTAGTAATAACCC
>JAUWWO010000010.1 GCA_030616825.1 Candidatus Margulisiibacteriota bacterium
ATACATTACAGCAATACCACAAGCAAGGAGACTTCCAAAGACCGTTCGTGACTCCGCCGCAATATTTATCGCTCTCCAGATTATGATGGCAAAGAGCATTAGAACAAGAACAGCTCCCAGGAACCCCAGCTCCTCCCCTACTGCAGAATATATGAAATCCGAAAACTGTTGAGGGATAAATTGAAGTTGAGTCTGTGTGCCATAAAAGATGCCCTTTCCCCCGAAGCCACCCGAGCCCACTGCAATCTTTGCTTGAAGACTATGGTATCCAGCTCCCCTGGGATCGATATTAGGATTTAGAAAGGCAAGTATCCTTTGTTTTTGATATCCCTTTAGCATGCCATATACAAGAGGAAACACATAAGCTGCAGCGATGTTGCCGGCCATAATGACAAGCGAATCAAACCATTTCAATTTTACAGAAAATAGTATTAGTGTAAACACTAGCAGATAGAATATCCAAAAATAAAAATATTGAAAAAGAAAGATACTGAGCAAGGGCGAAAATAGCATGAGTAGCAATACCATCGATGCTTTTGCCCAGATGAGCATTCCAAAAGAGAGAGCCAAAACTACCAGGGAGGTGCCTAAGTCTGGCTGCTTGAAAATGAGAATAAAAGGCACTCCAACAATGAGGAAAACCGGAAGAAGTGAGAACAAGCTAGAGATTCTCCTGATTCGATTTTCAAGATAGAATGAAAGCACTATAATGATCGCCAGCTTGGCAATTTCCGATGGTTGAAAGGAAATTGGGCCAAGAGAGAGCCACCTCTGTGCTCCCTGAATGGTAAATCCTTTAACAAGGACCAATCCTAATATGACAACGATAAAGATATAAAGTGGGATTGCCGCCGGCTTTATATGATCAAAGTCCATATACATCATCATAGCCATAGCGAACAGCCCCAAGGCTATTGCAAAGATATGCTTTCTTACGTATAAAAATGGATCTTCTCCCGAACGGCTCTGCATGGAGAAAGTTGAGCTTAAGATCATGATAGTGCCAAGAATAAGCAAAATACCCACACAGATGAAAAGGGTAAGATCCGAAAGCTTTAGCATCCTTAAGTTTATCATTTTACTTTCCCGTTAGTTCAATGGCCTTGATCAATGCTTTTGCTTTATTTATTGTTTCTTCCCATTCTCTCTCCGGGACTGAATCCGCAACAATGCCTGCTCCTGCTTGCACATAGGCCTTTTTGCCAGTTACTATAATTGTCCTGATGGTTATGCAGGTATCCAGGTCTCCAGAAAAGCTAAAATAACCAACTGCTCCAGCATAGGGACCACGCTCCCTTCCCTCAAGTTCATCGATTATCTCCATGGCCCTTACCTTTGGAGCACCGGTAACCGTTCCCGCAGGAAATGAAGCCCTCAAAAGATCAAAGGCATCTTTTCCCTTCTGAAGGTTTCCTGTTATGTTGGAAACGATGTGCATCACGTGAGAATATTTCTCAATGGACATGAGTTCTGTGGTTTTAACGCTGCCGTACTTGCACACCCGACCAAGATCGTTTCTTCCCAGGTCCACAAGCATTATATGTTCAGCACGCTCCTTCTTGTCAGAGAGAAGCTCGGCTTCAAGCTGCCTATCTTCTGCATCATCTACCCCACGTGGCCTTGTCCCTGCAATAGGGCGTACTGTAGCAGTCCCCTTTTCCAGACGGACCATAACCTCAGGTGAAGAGCCAATGAGCTTGAGATTCCCAAACTTAAGATAATACATGTATGGAGATGGGTTGATCGTACGAAGGATTCTGTAAATGCTAAATGGATCAACATCGATTGCTGCTTCGAATCTCTGGGAGAGCACCACCTGAATTATATCGCCAGCTCTTATGTGCTCTTTTGCTGCTTCAACCATTTCTTCATACTCTTTTTTGGTCACATTGGATTTAATCTCAAGCTTCTTTGGAACTTGAGCGGTATCCATTTCAACGTCGGATGGCTTCAACGGTTTTTCTATCTTTTTAACCAGTTTATCTATTTTGGACACTGCTTGATCGTATGCTTCCCCGGGATCTCCTTCCACCAGAGCATTTGAAATGACGATTATCTTGCGCCTTACGTGATCGAAAGCCAAGATTGTATCTGTGAGCAAAAAGTACATGTCCGCAAGATTCAGGTCATCCGGGTTTTTAGCGGGCACTCGTTCAATAAACCTTACTACATCATAACCTATGTATCCCACAAAGCCACCATGGAACCTCGGAAGAGAGGGATTCTTTACCGGTTTGTACTTGGACAAGAGTTCCTTGAGCTTTGCTATGGGGTCGCCAGTGTCCTTAGTTTTTTTGCCCTTCTCAGAGATCTCAATCGAGGTTCCTTTTGATGTGAAGGTTAAAATCGGATTGCTGCCCAGGAACGAATACCTGGCAATAGTCTCGCCACCTTCAATCGATTCAAGCAAAAATGAGCACTGGCCTTCGATCTTTCTATATGCCGAGACCGGGCTCTCCATATCAGCAACGATCTCCCTGTATACCGGGATAAGGTTTCCCTTGCGGGCAAGACGCAAAAATTCACTTTTTGATGGATGGTGCATTTTATCTTCCTGTTTTATTTAAAAAACTATCATTCTTACTGCAACAGCGAGCAAGAATACTCCAAATATCTTCCGGAGCATCAGATCCGGGACCGGCTGCACAAGGGATGCTCCAATAAAACCTCCTATAAAAAATCCTATACAGATAAATGCAGCGATGCTCAAGTTCACATGTCCGCTAGAATAATACTTGAGTGCTGCCAGAAGCCCTATAGGTGGGACCATGAGCGCTAAAGTGGTACCCTGGGCCTGATGCTGTGAAAGACCCCAGATGTAAACTAAAGCCGGGATGATGATTACCGCTCCTCCAATACCCAGAAGACCGCTTAGAGTGCCTGCTGCAAGGCCAAGTAGAAGATACAGGATAATATTCATTTTAAAGTTCCTCCTTTTAAAGTCATTCGTTAAACGGTTACGGACCCGATGCCCGTATCGAAACCCTAACCGAAAGACCGTTTTCCACGACTTCTAATTATACACTCTGCAATTGTCAAATCCTCAGGAGTTGTTAACTTTACATTATCATACGATCCCATGATAATCTTAACTTTATGCCCCAGTTTTTCCATAAGGCTTGAATCATCAGTTGCGCTGTACCCACCCTTTTTGGCCTCTTCGTGTGCCTGCCTGATGAGCGAAGCTTTGAATGCCTGTGGGGTCTGCGCGGCCCAAAGAACACCTCTTTCCAAAGTTTCAGAAATGATGCATCCGTCTTTAACTTCTTTAATGGTATCAGTTACCGGCACCCCGAGCACGACTGCATCAGCATTTTTAAGTTCTGAGACCACCTTTAATATAAGGTCCTTTGTAATAAGGGGCCTTGCTCCATCATGTATCAAAACACAATCAGAACCCTGCGAGATGGCCTGAAGCCCATTATATACTGAATCCTGACGAGTCTTGCCGCCTGCAATTATATCCTTAACCTTCTTTAATGAATAACTTTCAACTGATTCCTTTGCCCTGTGGATGTCACCTGAGCCAACCACAAGCACAATCTCATCCACGGCCCCATATTCTTCAAAGACCCTGCAAGTTCTCACGGCCATGGGAATGCCACAGAGCTTGATGAATTGCTTGGGCCCTCCCATGCGACTTCCTCCTCCTCCTGCAGCGATAATAACAGATAATTTCATCCTGGCAAAAGCTCCTTAGGAGCAGAGGTAAGCACCCTGCATCCAGAATCCATGACCAAAACCATATCTTCTATTCTCATCCCACCCCACCCTTTTATGTAGATTCCAGGTTCAATTGTCAAAATCATCCCTGATTTTAACACATTTTTGTTTTTTGAGGAAAGCTTTGGTGCCTCATGTACACGGCAACCTATACCATGGCAGGTATTGTGCTTCAAATATTTATCTAGCTTATGTTTGGCTATAATGCCTCTTGCTGCTTTGTCAACCAAAGAGGCAGCAATTCCTGATTTTACAGTTCTTATTGCTTTCCTTTGTGCCTGCTTGAGTATTTTATGTATCTGTTTTTGCCTTTTGCTAGGACGGCCGACAACAAAACTTCGAGTTATGTCCGAGCAATATCCTTTATATATAGTTCCAAAGTCAATAACGACTATGTCTCCTGGCTTTAGTCTCTTTTGCGAAGCCCGCGCATGAGGAGCCGCACTTCTTCTTCCCGAAGCCACAATAGGACGGAAGGAAAACTTTTTTGCGCCATAAAATCTTATCCAGCGATGCAATTCCTTTGAAATATCCTTTTCTTTTGACCCGGCTTTAATGAGAGGTAAAACTTTAGTCAGGGCTCTCTCTGCAATTTTAATCGCTGCCTTGATCCTTTCTATCGTTACTGTATTCATTATCTCCTATGGTAGGTAACTGCAGCGACTGCTGCACGAAGGCCCAGGAGATAGCTGTGCAGTCCAAAACCGGAAATTTGTCCGGAGGCCACAGGAGCAATAACTGAGCGCTGTCGAAACTCCTCGCGAGCGTAAATATTGGACAGGTGCACCTCAACCGTTGGCAGAGAAACTCCGGAGATTGCATCACGAATAGCCACACTGTAATGCGTATATGCACCTGGGTTTATAACAATAGCATCAAAGTTTTTCTTGGCTTGCTGAATTGCCTCTACGATCTCGCCCTCGCTGTTGAGTTGTACTGCTTCAAGCTCAAATCCTAATTCCTTTGCTAATTCCGATAAGGCGTTGTTTATCTCTGCAAGGGTTAATTTCCCGTAGATATCAACCTGTCTTTCTCCAAGAAGGTTCAGGTTTGGACCGTGGATCACGAGTATTTTTTTAGGCATAAAGTTAGCTCCAATCGGAATAAAGTCTATCATAAGAGAAGGGATTATATCAAGGCGAAAACCTTTGACTCAAAGACAAAATACACCCTTTATGATATAATATTTGTTCAATAATTATGCGAAAAATATTCAGACTGATAATTTCCTTTTTTAAGACTATCCTTGGAATTATTCTCAGTATATGGGACATTCTTCCAAAGGGATTTGGGAAGAAACTCCTTTTCTTTTTTGCTGTAGTCACTGCTGTCTTCTGCGGTTTTGTGGTTCAGATAATATTACAGCTTCCTGATGTTTCCACAATAAGCATATATGTTCCTTCTGAGACAACAGAGATCTATTCAGTTGATGGAATACTACTAGCAAGGCTGCATCAGGAAGAGAACCGCGTTGTCGTACCACTCTCAAGGATCTCTAAGACTCTACAGAAAACGGTTGTTATAACGGAGGACAAAAAATTTTTTGAACATCATGGATTTGATATCGAGGGAATCACAAGGGCTGCTTTGGCAAATATACTGGAGGGACGCATTGTCCAGGGGGGAAGCACCATAACCCAGCAACTCGCAAGGAGTTTATTCCTCACAAAGAAAAGAACTATAACCAGAAAACTTGCAGAGCTGCTCCTTGCGATACAAATAGAACGGCACTATACGAAAGAAGAGATACTGGAACTTTATCTAAATCAGATATACTGGGGCCACAATGCTTACGGGATAGAATCCGCTGCCAACCTATATTTCAACAAGCACGCTTCAGAGTTAAACCTCGGCGAGTGCGCACTGCTTGCAGGCATTATGGACGGACCGGAGCTCTATTCACCCTACAGGAACAAGGAAGGTGCGAAACTGTGTCAAATCGTTGTTCTTGAAAAGTTGAAGGAAAAAGGATTAATAACAGAAAGACAGGCATTGTACTATGAGCTGAAACCGCTCGAGCTCGCTCAAGAAAGACCAAAGAAATACGGATATAGATATCCATATTTTACAAGCCACGTTATATCCGAACTTATTAAAAAATATGGCGAATTAATGGTTTACAATGGAGGTTTAAGGGTGTACACAACGCTTGATACAAAGATGCAGCAGGTTGCTGAATGGGTCACCCATAAGTACGTGTCCGAAGAAGGGGAAGATTATAACTTTTCCCAGGTTGCGCTGGTCTCTTTGGATCCAAGGACTGGTTATATAAAGACGATGGTCGGTGGCATAAGTTACGAAGCCTCAGAGTTCAATCGGGTTACCCAGGCCAGGCGTCAGCCAGGATCTTCATTTAAACCCTATGTGTATACAGCAGCGCTTGAACTTGGCCTTTCTCCAGGGTTTATCATTGAGGATTCCCCTATAACATTTGAGGTCCCTGCAACTGAGTGGAATCCTGAAGGGCTATGGTCGCCCCGAAATTTTGACGAGAAATTCAGGGGAAATGTTACTCTGAGGCAAGCACTGGTGAATTCCCTTAATGTTCCATCCGTAAAACTCCTGGACATGATAGGAGTTCAGGCAGCTTTAAATGCTGCGCGCAAGATGGGTGTAAAATCACCTCTTAAAAGGAACCTGGGGCTGACCCTTGGAGTATCTGAGATAACCCTTCTTGAACACACATCAGCGTTTGGCATATTTGCGAACTCCGGCATCCGGGTTAAGCCTACGGCGATACTTAGAGTTGAAACAAGAGACGGCTCAATGCTTCACAAACACGTTATAAGGGAGAGAAGGGTTCTTGATCCTAATATTGCAGCAACTATGGTATATATAATGCAGGGAGTACTTACAGAGGGACCCGGGGTCAGAGGAAAAATAGATCGGCCTGCTGGAGCAAAGACAGGGACATCACAGGAGTACAAGGACGCATGGTTTATAGGATATGTACCACAGCTCATCACCGGGGTATGGGTGGGAAATGATGACAATACTCCTATGGAGGGAGTAACCGAGGTGGCGGTATGCCCCAGGATGTGGAAAGCATTTATGGAGGTGGTGCTTACAGACATTCCTTCGGCAGAGTTTTCAAGGCCACAGGGATTAGTATCAGTTGAGGTTTGTCTGGATTCAGGAGGGGTTGCTACAGACTATTGCCCGGAAGACAGAGTTATTAGTGCAGATTATTGGTGGGACAAGGTTCCTGAAGAAGAATGTAATATTCACCGCGAACCAGAGTGGCTATGGAGTGTACCCTTTTTGTACAGGAGCAAACCCGGAACAGTCGAAGTCGAGGAGAGACCATGATCAAATTCGGAACAGACGGCTGGAGAGCAAAGATCGCGGACGAGTTTACCTTCTCTAACGTTCGTCTTGTAACACAGGCCATAGTTCAGTATGTTAAGGGGAAGAAGCTGGAGGGAAAGCCAATTGTTGTTGGATACGACAACAGATTTCTTTCCGAAGAGTACGCAAAAGAAGCGGCAAAGGTTATCACATCATCTGGAATTCCCTCCTTTCTCTCCCAAAAGCAGCTCCCTACCCCTTTGCTATCGTTTGCAGTAAAAACTCTCAATGCTTCAGGTGGCATTATGATCACTGCAAGCCACAATCCACCAGAGTATAATGGCATAAAATTCAAAGCCTCATATGCAGGATCTGCACTGCCGGAGATAACAGATGATATAGAAGCTGAATTAAAAAAACTTATCTCCTCTAAAGCCCAAATTAAAGTTTCTGACGAAGCAGAGGCAAGTATTAAATATTTCAATCCAGAAGAGCATTACCTTGAACACATAAGCAGGTTAGTTGACCTGAAACTCATATCCTCATCTAAATTGAGTGTTATCATAGATCCAATGCATGGATCTGCTGCAGGTTATCTAAGTGGAATACTTCAAGAAAAAGGAGTTAACGCCCAAGAGATTAACAACCATAGGGATCCTCTATTCGGAGGACTGTCTCCAGAGCCACTGCCACCTAATCTTGATGAGCTTGTCTCCCTTGTTCGCGAGACCTCTCTTGCTAATCCAGGGAACATAGTGTTTGGCATTGTTTTAGACGGTGATGGAGATAGAATCGCTGCTGTAGATGAGACCGGGGCATTTATAAATCCGCACAATATCTTTTCCATATTGCTCAAGCACCTTGTGGAGCATAAAAAACTCAAGGGCGAAGTGGTTAAAACATTTAACGTCACAAATTTAATCGATCGTCTTGTTAAGAAATACAACCTCAAGCTGCACGAGACCCCAATAGGATTTAAACA
>JAUWWO010000013.1 GCA_030616825.1 Candidatus Margulisiibacteriota bacterium
CGCCCATATTCGGATCGATTGCCAGGAATGAGCCGTACTCAGATTGATGAATGGATCCGATCATCGTTTCCTCTAACCCTGGATCAACAGTCACAACGGTAATAACTCCTTCTTTGTCGGAATAGCTTTCACAGACCTGTCTGGCAAGGGACTGTCTCACATATTCTGCAAGTACGTTTATATCCCTGGACAGATGGGCATAATCTGCCAAGCGTTCCAGTACCGTAGATAGATCCCTAATTGAAACCCGCTCCCGCACTAACAGCTGCAGGACTTTATGCACCTGACCGAGGGAGAGCATATCCGGGATCAGTTCCCGGACGATTGCTGCATTTGTGTTCTTAACGAGTTCTATTAACGATTGCACGTTTTGCCTCGTCATTATCTCGTCGGCATAGCGCTTGATGATCTCGGAGAAGTGCTCTGCGATAGCGTCCACCGGTTCCTTCATCGGCAGGTTTAATTTTTTTACGGTCTCGATTTGATCATCCGGAACCCATGTTACGCGGTCCCCTGTTAAGGGATCCTTTGATTCAATCCCTGTAATCTTTTTGGCCCGGAGGTCCCCAAGGGACATGCCTACCCTGTGATGGCCGGTGTGTGCTTCGGAGGTGCTGACCTTTGTGCCTCTGATATCGATGACGTACTGGTTGGGTGGAAGGGAGAGATCATCCATAACCCTGACCCCTGGGATGACAAATCCTAGCTCCTGACCGATGTTGTAGCGTATAAGGGTGATCCTCTCGAGCAAAGGCCCTTTCTGTGCTGGATCGATCAATGGGATTAGATTCCTTCCTGCTTTGAGACTCAGTGGGTCAAGGCCCAGTGTCCCAAGGATGCTTTCAGGTTTCTTCAAAACATCTTTTGCAGAGACTTCCTCAGTTACGACCTTCGCCTCTTCACGCTGGGCCTGTGTTTGAATAAGCACTATGGCCAGCACCCCTGAAAGAAATGAAAGTACCAGAAAGGGAACAGTGGGAAGCCCGGGGATTACAGCAAAGAATGCCAGTATCAGACAAACGAAGGCAAAAGCCCTGGGCTGCGCGAAAACCTGGGTGGCTACATCTGTACCCAGACTCATCTCACTGGCAGATTTGGTAATCACAAGTCCTGCTGCAACAGAGATAAGCAGTGCCGGGACCATGGCCACAAGTCCTGCTCCAATGGTAAGAAGCGCATAAGTTGAAAGCGCTTCCATAATGGGCAGGCCTTGTCTCAACCACCCGATTAGAATTCCACCGATTATCATCACCAATACAATTACAATTGCGGCTATTGAATCTCCTCTCACGAACTTATTGGCACCGTCCATGGATCCAAAGAATGTGGCTTCCCGCTCTATTTTTCTGCGTCGCACCCTTGCCTCCGCTGCATCGATGAGCCCGGCGTTCAAGTCCGCGTCGATCGACATCTGTTTTCCAGGCATGGCATCGAGAGTGAATCTTGCGGCAACTTCAGCAACTCGCTCCGACCCTTTTGTTATAACAAGGAACTGTACTATTGTGATTATGACAAACACCACAGCGCCGACTATGTAATCTCCCCCAACAACGAAATTTCCGAAGGCATTGATTACATCTCCTGCAAAACCTTGAGCCAGAATCAGTCTCGCAGCGGCGATGTTAAGCACAAGTCTGAAGAGCGTAACGATGAGCAGTATTGATGGAAACGCCGCAAACTCAAGGGGCTCTTTCAGGTACATTGCCACAAGCAGTATCGTTATTGAGAAAGCGATATTAAGGGTTATGAGTATATCTAAAATAAAGGTCGGGAGCGGTATAAGTATCAGAGCTATGATTATGACAAGTAGTGCTGTCACCGAGAAGTCACTCAGGGAGAACAAATTCTTTAAGTTTTTAAAGTCAAAAGCTGGGGCTGCCATAACTCCTCCTCACTATATTTTATCAGTTTTTAGAACATTAGCAATTAAATGCCCCGGGCCTCGGGTCGAAGCGGAGTCCTGGCAACACGTTTTCTCCGTTCCGCTCTTTCCCGTTTTAGTTTGTAAACGAACGCCAGCACTTCTGCTGCAGCCTGGTAAAGTTGAGGAGGGACCTCCTGTCCCACCTTAGTTGTGCGGTATATGGACCTGGCCAAGGGTTCATTTTCACCGACCGGGAGATCAAGCTCTTCAGCAATGGATCTTATCTCTTCAGCGGTTATCCGCTCCCCTTTTGCAAGGACTACAGGGGCTCTCATCTTTGCGACTTCGTATCTCAAAGCCACGGCAATGTGAGTTGGGTTAGTGACTACGACATCAGCCTGCGGTACTGCAGACATCATCCTCTGATATGCAACCTGTCTCTGGAGGTCCCTCATTCGCTGCTTGATAAGGGGATCTCCTTCAAGGCGCTTGTACTCTTCCTTTATTTCCTGTCTGCTCATCCGAAGATTTCTCATATATTCCCATCTTCTGTAGAGATAATCCAGTAAGGCTATACCAATGTAAACCAATCCCACTCTTATTGCTATCTTGTATGCGATTGAACCTCCAAGGACTATGGCATCCCAGGGACGCCCGTCTATAAGTATAACCAGATAGGGGAGGTCACCCCGAACAGCCACCCAGGATATGTAAAAGACGATGAATATCTTTATCATGGATTTTACGAGTTCCACCAGACCCTGGAGTGAAAATATCCTCTTAAACCCCTCAGCAGGGCTAATACGCTCGATTCTTGGACTTAAGGGGTCAGCAGAGAAGACAAAGCCGGTCTGCAGGGCCTCAGCTAAAAAGGCGGCAAGAAAAGTTATCCCGAAAATTGGGGCGACGGCAAAAAACAACCCTCTTATTCCTGTGAGCATTATGAACGCTGCAAAAGAAAGAGAAAAATCCTTTGCATATGGTATCTGCTCCAGAATAGACTTGGCCATTCCCGTGATCTCTCTCCACATGGACTCTCCCATGTATCTGAAAAGAAAATAGGAAAGCAGCATCAGGAAGGCGGTTGTTATCTCGCGGCTTTTTGCAACCTGTCCTTTCTCTCTTGCTTCGCGAAGGCGATGCGGTGTCGGTTCCTCAGTTTTTTCGCCAGCAGACTCGGCCAATTAAGACACCTCTTTGTTCATAAGTTTAAGGTTTCAGTATCATCAGCAATTTTAACATTTCATCGCCCATTTTTCCAACAAGGCTTACGATGTGCCGCACTAGTAGGGGCATAATCAAAAGGATCCCCATGAATCCCAGAGACGGTTTTACCTGAAATCCAAGCATGAATACGTTAACCTGTGGAGCAACTCTTGAGACTATTCCAAAGGTAAAATCGGATAAGAATATAAGAAGGACCACAGGTGCTGCAAGTTGAATCGCTGTAAGCCAGAGTCCTCTTCCGAGTTCAATCAGCTGTGTTATAAGTTTTCCTTCCGAGATACCGACGGGAGCAGCAAGTGGAAGCAACCTGAAACTCTGGTGAAAAGAGGAGAATATCAGATGGTGTCCATCCACAGCCACAAATACTGCCAGGGCCAGAAAAAATGTAAGTATCCCAACGACTGATACAACTCCTCCGGTTGTGGGAGAGATGATCGTAGCAATGGACATTCCCATCTGCAGGTCCATGATGTCCCCGGCGGCTTGAATAGCAACAAATATCAAATTGCATATAAAACCTATTAAAAAGCCGATTATTACCTCGTTCACGATGGCCAAGACAAAGGTCAGAAGATCTGCAGGAAGAGCCCCCCGCAGCGGCACAACAAACCAGAGTACAATTGATATCCAGATGCTAATAGTTACTTTTACATAAGCGGGAATGAGCCTTGTGCTCAGTATTGGTGCCTGGATGAAGATGCCTAATATCCTCGAAAGTATTAGTAGAAAGACCGCTAATTGCGCCAGGGTTATTATCATTCTTCTTTCATCGGACCATAACCGGAATATTTGCCCAGAGGCTTGTTGCAAAGTCGACCATGAGCGATATAGTATATGGAGATGTCGCTGCGACCATAAGCAATACTGCGATAACCTTTGGAACAAAGGTGAGTGTTTGTTCTTGGATCTGTGTTACGGCTTGAAAGACGCTTATGGTAAAACCAACAAGAAGTCCTACTCCCACGATCGGCAGTGATACCATAAGTATTGTTGTAATTCCCCTGTACATTACTTGTACTGCAAAGTCTTGAGTCATCTTAAGGTCTCTCCTTTCTATCTGGCGAAACTCATGAGTAGTCCACGGGTGATGAGTTGCCACCCATCAGCAAGGACAAATAGTAATATTTTAAACGGAAGCGATACCATTACCGGTGATAGCATGAACATTCCAAGTGAGAGCAGGATATTAGCCACAATAAGGTCGATCATCACAAAAGGGATAAAAAGCAGAAATCCAATTTGAAAAGCAGTTTTAAGTTCGCTTATCATGAACGCGGGTATAACCACATATATTGGTATATCTTCCAGTTTCTTTGGAGTAGGTATTCTTGAGAATTGAACGAAGAGTGCCAGATCCCGCTCCCTGGTTTGTTTAAGCATGAATTTCTGTATAGGTTTTGTTCCCCTCTCGAATGCTTTCATCTGAGAGATGCGTTCCTGCTGGTAAGGGGCAACGGCGGTTTTATTTATTTCCTGCCAGACCGGGCCCATGATGAAAACCGTCATGAACAGGGCAAGGCCTATGAGTATTGTGTTTGGCGGCACCTGCTGTGTGCCCACGGCTGTGCGGGCAAAGGCAAAGACAATAATGATTCTTATAAAGGATGTAACCGATACAAGGATAAAGGGGACAAGTGATATAAGGGCTATGGATAGTATCAATTGTATGCTTGTGCTGAACTGAGGGGATTCCATGATTCCTCTGATATCGATGGCTGCCCCAAGTGGATCTGCCGGTTGTGCGGTTGCAGTGCCTTCAGCAACAAAGATTATGATGAAAAGGATAAAAAAAATTTGGAATAATCTAGATTTCGGCATTTTTAAGCTTCATTTCTTTCTTCAAGTTCGCTGATCAGCTCTACGTTTTTACTGCTTGCAACAACAAGCCAGGACCTGCCCCTAACACGCAAGATGTACGCTGATACCTGGGGTTCAAGGCCGATTCTGTCCACCACCTCGATGATCTTGCCCTTACCTCCCACTTGAAATCTAGGCAGTATATATTTTGCAGTAAGATAGATGAGCCCAATGACTATGAGCAGAGATATAAAGACCTGCATTAGATATCCAAATGTAACAACTGGGGATCGGGTGGGAAGCGTTGCTTCCCCCGTTAAGCCGCTGAGGGTTGTTACAGCAAAGGAGACATTTTGAAAAAGCATCGATATGATGACCGGGGCTAAATTCTCAAAGAGTTTCTTCATTGAGTTTCTTCATTTCTGTAGTAGACCTAGTTATTTTACAATGACGTTTGTGATTCGAAGTCCATAGTAGTCGTCAACCGCAACGACCTCTCCCTGTGCTATCAGCTGTCCACCTACTTTGAGGTCTAGGGGCTCACCTGCCAGCCGATCTAGTTCTATAATCGAACCCTCTTGCAACTCAAGGACCTCTCGCAATGTCATCTGGGTTCTTCCAAGTTCCACTGTCAGTTGTACGGGAATATCTCCCAGAGTTTTCCCTTCGAGTTTTCCTCCTTGCTCGAGTTTCTCGAGCTCCGGGAATCTTATGCGCTTTACTTCCACAGAACTCCTCCTTTAGGTGGATGGCTTCTTAGATATTTTCTTCTTCCTCTTCCTCTTCTTCGGGGGATTCTTCTTCCAGGACTGCCTCTTCTTCCTCAACAGGATACTCTTCTTTGGTCTCTTTTTCAAGGCCAAAATCTTCTTCCGGCAAAACTTCTTCCTCTGTTTTTAATTCTTCGGTTTCTGCTTCCCAGCTTGGCAGCTCTTCAGGTGCTTTCAGGTGTTTTGGTTGGGTCCCAAAGGTTCTAACAGCCATTCTTCCTCCTTTGGTTCCTACCTGTCCCATAATCTTTACGCGGCCTCCAAGGAGCACCGGCACAAAGTCTCCCAAAGTTGTTTCGAGTGATACCACATCCCCTGCCTCAAGCTTCTGCAAGGCCTGTGTAGCAACTGGGGTTTCTCCCAGATCGGTGATCACGGGGATGATTATTCCATCTAGAATGGAGGGGGGGAGTTTCGCAAAGTTTATGGGTCGCTGACTTTGCCGCTTCTCCACTTTTTCCAAGAGGACCCTCAATGTGGAGGAGGTATAACCAATCCATATTATTCCTGGAGGATTATCTCCTACTGAAAGTTCTATCGAGAAGAAGACGAAAGTACTTGTCGGGGTTATTGTCCCCTCTATTACAAGTTCTGGAGAGCTCACCACTTTGAATTTTGGAAGTTCGAATATCTTATCGAAAGCATTTGTGTAGTTTTCAAGTTCGTCGGAGAACACCTTTGTGAGCACTTCTTCTTCTATATCGGTAAGCTTACGTGTGATGGGGGAGAGATCCCTTCCCCCAAGTGCGTGATTTATTATGGTGTTCGCAATTGGCATATCGATGCACATGAGCACATCGTCTGGCAGGTTTGGAATGGATATCTTCGAATATACCGTTGGTTGATAGACTTTTTTTAAGAATTCGGAATACGTTGACTGTTCAGCCGCAACGGTAAAGAGATCACCTCCAACTGAGAGGTTCCTCTTAAGCGATACTATGAGGGCCTGCCCGAAGTTATAATGAATGATATGAGCCAGCTTCAGTTCTTCCTGGGATAGACGGTCAAAACCGTACAGCCCGGTCTTAACTTTTTTAGATGGAGCTCTTACTGGCTTAAGCGTTGTCCAGTCGCCAATGGCTGGGGTGAGTTTTATGCTGCTCCTGTAAGCAGCAGAGGTTCCCTCGAATCGCTCTCTTCTATCAGCCATGTTTCTCCTTCAGATAGTATTAGGATAATCTATTTATGAACTGCGAAATTATGTCGCTTGCCATTCGCACGATAGTTAAATTTCCACTCATTGCCCTTTGTATTTCAAGGGAGTTTATTGTTTCCTCTAGATAAAATACATTGGATTGTTCGATCTGTCTGGGGAATACCCCTCCCACAGCTCCCCCTCCTGGAGGCCCATATCCTTGTGATTCTCCAGAAGCCAGTGTCTCCTCAAATGTTGTGCCCCTGGACTGCTTTAATCCGGATGGATTGGTAAAGTAGGTCAAGGCAATTGTATGATATGTAGTCTTAGGCTTGTCTAGGTCTGGATAACCAAGGAGATTGTCATCATCATCTCTTTTTTCCTTATATAAAGTCAAGATCCCATCATCTGACCAGCTTAAAAGATTTGAGTCTATGCCAGCGGGGACCTTGATAAGCTCTAGGGCTGTTCCTCCGTTTGGGGTGCCATATACCTTCATTCCGGTTTCAGTCCGCAAATAACCTTCACTATCTATGTGGAATTTGCCATTGCGTGTATAGAGCATGGTTTCTTCTTCGTCCGGAGTGACCATAAAAAGTCC
>JAUWWO010000064.1 GCA_030616825.1 Candidatus Margulisiibacteriota bacterium
AATATGGATTCCCCGTTCCAGCAGCGAGTATCACAACGCGTCCCTTTTCCATGTGCCTCATTGCTCTTCGTCTGATAAATGGCTCTGCCACGGATCTCATCTCAATTGCAGTCTGAACCCGGCTTGGAACTCCTGCTCTTTCAAGTGCATCCTGAAGCGCTAGGGCATTAATCACCGTAGCCAGCATTCCCATATAATCCCCTGTAGCCCGGTCCATTCCAGAAGCCATGCCCGAAAGCCCCCGGAATATATTGCCTCCTCCTGCAACTACGGCCACATCGACCTTGTATTTTCTTAGCTCTTTTATTTCTTTTGCAATAACACTAAGGACTTCTGGATCAATTCCATATTTTTGCTTTCCACCAAAGACTTCCCCGGAAAGTTTGAGAAGGATTCTTTTGTATTTGACCTTGGGCAAGTGGGGATCCTCCTTTAGAGAAAGTTTAGGTGATTATATCACTCGTAATTTTGGGAGTCAAACAAGGCAGAATATTATCATCGCGTAGGCAACCCTCTTAGGGTTGCACATTTTATAGTTGTCAGCCTAAGAGGCTGACCTACGCGGGAGTTCTGAGCCTTGAGCTTAAATCGCAATCGTTTCCTTTATCGCTTTTCTCCCTAGCTTCAACCCCCTCACATCTAAGATCGGCTTCTCTCCTTTAACAAGGCTTGTTACAACTTTCCCCGCTACTGGTGAGTGCATAAAACCGTGACCAGAAAATCCAGTCGCAATAATCAACCCCGGAATGGAATTGTCGATTATTGCATGCTTGTCCGGAGTCTCATCACTCATACTGGAAAGGACCTTCTTTATGCCGCATTTTTCTGTCCTAGGAAATCTGTGTAATGATGCCTCTATGGTTTCATCCATGGACTCCTGCTGCAACTCAAAATCGATTTTTTCATCCTTACCTGACATCCCAATAAGGCAATCCTGGCCTTCTTTCTTAATGTACCAGCCTGTTGGGATCTCCATGGTCAATGGGAAGTCAAAATCAAATCCATCTATGACAAATACATATTTTCTAATATGAACTATGGGGATATCGATCCCGAGAGTCTTTCCAAGCTCTGGAGAGGAAACTCCAGCAGCAAGTATCACTGTGTCAGTTCTCATCTCACCTTTATCTGTTTGAACGCCAACTACTTTTTCTCCTTCTTTCAAAATCCTTCTAACGCATGTTCCCATCATGAACCTTGCTCCTTGACCCTTTGCCCCTTTTTCATAGATCGACATAAGCTTTCCTGGGTCGGCAATGCCATCTTCTTTGTAAAAAGTTCCACTGACAACACCTTCAGTGTTTATATGTGGAAAGCGAGTTTTTATCTCTTCAGGTTTTAAATATTCGCTTTTGACCCCAAGGGAGTTTTGCATTTTAACACGAGGCATTGAGTCGTCTTTCATATCCAGAATGAGATAGCCAAGCTTTTTGTAATCTATGTCGTACCCCCTCAAATCCTTGAACGACTCAATTGAGAATTGAACGTTTATCGGCGTTGAGAATTGACATCGACTTCCCCCAGAACAGTATTGCGTAACTCCTGTACCAAGGAGGTTTTCTTTCTCGATAAGCGTTATATCTTCTATCCCCGCTTTTGAAAGGGAGTAAACTATAGATGTTCCTATTATTCCGCCACCAATAATGATAATCATGATTAGACTATATTGTAGTGGTGTGAAATATACTTGGCAAGAGGGAAAGGAAGCAAAAGGCTAAAAAGAATGGAGAGTGGGGGCGGGAGAGTGGAGATTGGAGACTTATTGAGCTAGATAGAGCTAGATGGAGCTAATAGCTCTACATAGCTCAATTTAGCTCTACTTAATAACCTCAACCTTAACCTTCCCTCTCTCCTCAATCTATGTTAAAATCAGCACTCGCCATGTCCACAATAATCGAATATCCAAAAGAATATGACGTCATAGTCGTTGGTGCCGGTCATGCTGGTTGTGAAGCTGCGCTTGCTGCGGCGCGGCTTGGGTGCGAGACACTGCTTTTGACCATTTATCTCGATACCATTGCCTTCATGTCCTGCAACCCAGCAATGGGTGGGCCGGCAAAGTCGCAACTGATTCGTGAAGTTGATGCCCTTGGCGGGCAGATCGGGATCTCAACAGATCTAACATTCCTCCAGATGAAAACGCTAAACACCGCTAAAGGTCCTGCTGTCCAGGCACTCCGTGCCCAGTCTGACAGGGCTGACTACCACAGGATAATGAAGCGGACCCTTGAGGAACAGAAGAATCTTGACCTCAAACAAGCGATAGTTGACGAAATCCTTATTTCCAAAAATGGAGAGAGCAAGGGGATCAAAACTCACCTTGATGTAACCTACCGAGGTAAAACCATAGTAATCACCAGTGGGACTTTCCTAAAGGGTGTAATCCATACCGGCTTAAAAAAGATGAGCGCTGGCCGCGGTGGAGAGCTTGCAGCTAATAAACTCTCGGAGAGTCTCGCATCATTAGGGCTCCGGATCGGACGACTAAAAACCGGAACAACTCCAAGGTTAGACCGGAGAACAATAGACTTCTCAAAAATGACAATACAACCAGGGGACGAGCCTCCAAAGATGTTTTCATTTATATGGGAATATAAAAAGTATGGTCTAGATGCCCCAGAAAATCCAGGGCTAAAGCTTAAACAGGTTCCCTGTCACCTTACTTATACAAATAAAAGAACCCATGAGATTATTAAAGCGAATTTAGATCGGTCGCCGCTATTCCGGGGAGTGATCAAAGGTGTTGGGCCGAGATATTGCCCTTCCATTGAGGATAAGGTGGTCCGCTTCCCAGAAAAGCAAAGACACCAGATATTCATAGAACCAACTGGAAGAGACACCAAAGAGATGTATCCGTCCGGTCTCAATACCTCTTTGCCAGAAGATGTTCAGTTAGCACTCTTGAGGTCAATGCCAGGGCTGGAACATGTCGAAGTCATGCGTCCTGGATATGCCATCGAATATGACTTTGTTTATCCCTCTCAGATAAAGCATTCTCTTGAAACACGGCAAATTCCCGGGCTTTTCTTAGCAGGGCAAATAAATGGAACTTCCGGATACGAAGAGGCAGCAGCTCAGGGAATCGTTGCTGGAATAAATGCAGCCATGAAGGCAAAGGGGAGAAATCCTTTAATACTTGGTAGAGACGAGTCCTACATTGGCACTCTAATCGATGATTTAATAACAAAAGAAATAGATGAGCCGTACAGGATGCTCACCTCCAGATCAGAATACCGATTGCTCTTGAGACAGGATAACGCTGACTTGCGATTAACAGAAAAAGGATACAGGGTTGGCCTCATTTCAGAAGAAAGATACAGAGCTTTCAAAAAGAAAAGGGAGATGGTCGAGAAAGAAATCTTAAGGCTCAAAAATACAAGGTTATCTCCAGATAAAGAACTAGAAAAGATTCTCAGGGCTTATGGCTTTGGCCTGAGACAGGCTATAACTCTTGCGGAGCTACTCAAGCATCCATCAATCAAATATTCTGACTTCCCTTGTTTTTACAAGAATGATGGAACCTCTCCTGCCGAGGTAATAGAACAAGTTGAGATTTCCACCAAATACGAAGGCTACATCAAAAGACAGATCGAGCAGGTTGAGCGCTTCAAGAGATTAGAGAATAAAAAGATTCCACCAGATATCGACTATAAAAAGCTCGCAGGACTCTGCCGTGAAGCTCAAATCAAACTCGACACTATCCAGCCAGTTTCGGTCGGGCAGGCATCAAGGATCGCCGGGGTATCTCCTGCAGACATTTCCGTTCTTCTTGTGCATCTGGAGGTAATGAGGAGAAGATAAGCCCTTGCATTCCCACCCTTTCCTACTATATAATTACCAAGTTCTCTAACCAACAATCAAAGGAGGTTTTGAAATATGAAAACGGCAAAATGTCTGGTTGCAGGACTGCTTACTGTAGTTTTCTTGGGAACGCTCATCAGCTGTTCCTATGCTGATAGCATCGGTTATATCGATGTGACCAGGGTGTTCACGGAATATAAAGAAACAGAAAAAGCAGAGGAAGCGTTGAAGAAGGAGAAGGAAGATTACGAAAAGGAATTCAAGGAGGCACAGGAAAAACTGGAGAAGGCTGAAAAGGAGAAAAAGGGCATAGAAGAGATCGAGAAGTTGAAAGAAGAGCTTGAGACCAAACTTGAGCCGAAAAGAAAATCGCTCTTCAGGCTTAACGAAGAGCTAACGACAAAGCTCCAGATGGAGACCCTCGCTGCAGTTAAAAAAGTAGCAAAAAAGGTGGGAATAGATATCGTGCTGGACAAGCAGGCGATCATCTCCGGTGGAGTGGATCTGACTGAAATGGTGATCAACGAACTCAACAAGTAGAATCGCTCGTAAAAACTTATAATGCGCAAGAAACTAAAAGACCTCGCAAAAATTGTCGAAGGAGAGCTTTGTGGAGACCCTAATACGTCAATTAAAGGTGTCTCCCCAATTGAGACCGCCAGAGATGGGGATCTCACCTTTGCTCTAGAAGCTAATGCTGTTCCCGCAGCAGAGAAGTCAGGCGCCACTGCTCTAGTTGCACCACTAAAAACCAAACCAAAGAAACCAAGCATCCTTGTTAAAAACCCTAGACTTGCCTTGGCAAAAATCCTTGAGCTCTTCAAGCCACAAAAAATAAGAACAAAAGGCGTACACAAAACAGTCTTAGCCGGAAAAGGAGTTAAAATCGGCAAAGATTCATCTGTCGGCGCTTACGTGAT
>JAUWWO010000089.1 GCA_030616825.1 Candidatus Margulisiibacteriota bacterium
ATGGATGGGGTTAAAATAAAAAGACTTCCAGCAATAAACTTTCCATATCTTCCTATATCCTTTCCTCTTAATTTAGCCCTTGTTGAAGATATGGATATCGTTCACACCCATGGTCCAGCATTCAGCTTTACAAGGAGTATTCCAAAAGGTTTCAAAGCACCACACATTCTCACCTACCACTGCGATACCATAATGTTTGATAAGTTTAAAGGGATCCCAGTACCACAATTCGCAAGAGATGCTTTCGAATTTATCATGGATATATACATCAGAAAGGTGATCCCCAGAGCTGACACGATCATCTCAACGACCGAAACCTATGCAAGTACCTCACCAGTTCTCAAAGACTTTCCGCACAAGGTTGTACCAATTGGGATCCATTATGAAAATTGTGACGCCATGATAAAAAAACTTAATCTAAGCCCTGACAAAAAGAAGAAAAACCAGATCATCTTTTTGGGCCGGCTTGCACAAAACAAAGGTGTAGATTACCTTGTAAAGGCGATGCCAAAGATTTTAGCGAAGCTTCCTAACACCCAACTTTTAATCTGTGGAGAAGGCGAAGAAAAAGGTCTCTTGGTAAAACTCATAAAAAAATTCGGAATAGAACGTTCCATCACCTTCTACGGGACTTTAACTTTTGACAAACTTATAGAGTTATACTACACGTCAACGGTCTTTGTGATGCCTTCCATAAGCCGACTTGAGGCCTTTGGCATTGTGCAGCTCGAGGCAATGGCATGCTCAACTCCTGTGGTCTGCTCAAACATCCCGGGACCAAATGCTGTTATGGAAGTTGGGAAATCTGGGCTGCTTGCTGAACCGAGAGACCCAGACTCTTTAGCAGAAGCCCTAATACAAATTTTATCCGATCCTGAAAAAGCAAAGGACATGGGACGTTATGGTAGAACGCTTGTGGAAACGAAATATAATTGGGATACCATAGCAAATCAGATAATCGGAATATACGAAGAGGTGTTAAAGAAGTGAAGTTGCTAATCGCCGGCGGCTCCGGATACGTCGGCTCTTCGGTTGTCCACGAGCTCAAAAAAATTGGCCACGAGATAGTCGTATTCGACAACCTCCGCTACGGCCACAAAGAAGCTCTTCCAGCTCAAGTTCAGCTAATCGAAGGAGACCTGCTTCATAAAGAGACCCTCGCGGATGTTTTTGAAACTACCGAGCCAGAGGGAGTTTTGCACTTTGCCTCTTACACATATATTGGAGAATCCGTTGAAAAGCCAGAGAAATATTTTGAAAATAATGTTGTCGGAAGCTTAAACCTGCTGGGAACGATGAAAGATTATGGAGTGAAAAAGATCATCTTCTCTTCCTCTGCAGGAGTCTATGGCCAGCCAAAAAAGATCCCTATCACTGAAGATGCCCCACTCTCCCCTGAGAGCCCTTACGGCGAGACAAAGCTCATAGTCGAGAAGATGCTTGAATGGTTCGATAAGGCATATGGAATCAAATATATAAGTTTAAGATACTTTAATGCTGCAGGTGCAGATCTTGAATTTGATATTGGAGAGGATCACGACCCAGAAACGCATCTTATCCCTCTTGTAATGAAAGTCGCACTAGGTAAAATGCCTGAGATAGAAATATTTGGAGATGACTACGAAACCCCAGATGGGACCTGTATCCGGGATTACATTCACATAAAGGACCTGGCTCTGGCACATATTTTAGCTCTGGACAAACTAGAAAAAGGTGGAAATAGCTCCATCTATAATCTTGGAACAGGAACAGGAACATCTGTAAAAGAGATTATCGAGATGACAAGAGCTGTATCAGGCAAGAAAATTAATGCAAAAGTAGCCGACCGGCGCCCTGGAGATCCAGCAAAGCTTGTTGCAAGTTATGCAAAAGCAAAAAAGGAATTGAGCTGGATCCCCCGCAGAAGCAATGTCAAAACTATCATTTCGGATGCGTGGGAATGGCATTCAAAGCATCCGGAGGGGTATTAAAAAGAAAGGTTGAGGTTGCGGCCGTAACTTGAGGTGACATTTTGGCACCTCAAATATTCTTCTTTTGTCATGTGTCATTTGGATTTTGTCATTACATTCTTATGTGCTATAATTCCCCCTAATCATGAAGAAAATATTATATCTATTCTCCGAGACTGGCGGGGGTCACAGGTCTGCAGCAGTAGCGCTTACAGAAGCCATCAAGCATCTTAAGCATGGCAAGGTAGCCCAGGAGATGGTCGACGTCTTTGCCGAATGCAGCGGCTTTCTTAATATATTCGCCAAGCTATATGCCCCAATGATCAAATATACCCCTAAATTCTGGGGGAAGCTCTGGTATTTCCTGGACGACATGAAAAAACTAGAACGACTAGAAAATATGGCCAGACCCTTTATCAAAGGGGAACTCTGTAAACTTATATCCAACAAGATGCCGGATGTAATAGTTTCTGTTCATCCCATGATAAACCACCTGACTATTCAGGCCATGAAAGATATCGGACGGCGCATTCCAATGATTACGATTATAACCGACCCTGTTACCTTCCATAGAGCCTGGATAGACACGGGAGTCGATCAAGTGGTGGTAGCAACTGAAGAAGCCAAAAATAAGGCAATAGAATACGGCATGCCCGAAGAGAAAATAAAGGTCTTTGGAATCCCCATCCACCCTCGCTTTGCACTTAAAGACAAGGAAAAGGCAAGGCTTCGAGTGAGAGATCATCTTTCCGAATACTTTACAGTACTTATGATGGGTGGTGGTGAGGGAGCGGGCAAAATGTATGACATTATTAAGGCATTAAATGAAACAAACCTAAAGATTCAGCTTATAGTCATTGCTGGAAGAAACAAGAAACTGGAAACCAAGCTAAGAGAGGAAGCCAAAAGATTTAACTTCCCTATCAAGGTCTATGGCTTTACGGATGAGGTACCAGAGATTATGAGCAAATCTGATATCATCATAACAAAAGCCGGGCCAGGAACAATTGCAGAATCCCTTGCCATGAACCTCCCGATGATAATTACCTCATGGCTTCCGGGCCAAGAAGAAGGAAACATAGAATTTGTCAAAAGTGAAGATGTAGGACGTGTGTGCAAGGACCCAAAGAAAGTTGCAAAGATCGTCGCAGAGTTACAAGAGAAAAGAAAAGAATTCGAGCACATAAAAAATAACATAAAAAGGGTGAGAAGACCCCATGCCTCCTTTGCTATTGCAAAGCTAATCCTAAAATACATCGAAGAGGCCAACCTATGAAGCTTAGATTGATTTTTATCGTCCTCATTATTCTTGCTGCAGTCCCTGCCTGGGGAACGTTCAAGGATGTACCTGCGGGGCACTGGAGCAGTATGGCTGTATACAATCTCGTCTCCCAAGGTATCACTCAGGGATACCCGGATGGGACCTTCCGTGGAGATAAAATAGTCTCCAGATATGAGGTCGCAGCTTTTTTGTCTAAGCTTGACAGGATCACCAAATACAATATGGCTATCTCTGAAAAACTTATAGGAGAACTAAGAGTAGAACTAGAAAAAGTTAAAAAAGAACTTAACGCTTTTAAGCGCCCTTCCGAAGAGGTTGCGAAATTTTCAGGGAACCTCTGGATGCGAACAAGATCAGGAATGGAGCAATCTCAAGAAGGAGCCACATTAAAAACCGACTATAGATTCACTTCCTCTTTCAGTAAAAGGTTTGGAGACGATTTTACAGTCAAATTATCAATAGATACACTGGATGCTGGATTTGGAGGAGGAGAAAGAGAGCTTGCTACAAGCATGCTGGGCATTGAAGGAAAAGCAAGAATAGCAGTGCTTGGTCTGCTTGGAGACCTCGAAGTTAAAGTCGGTCCGGGACTCCTCTTCCATAGAGAATTAAAAAGTTTCCAGGCCGACGATTACATGGTATTCTCAAAACCTTATAACTCTGTGGCTTTTTCTACAAGACTAAGAGGTTACTATTTATCTACTTTCTATGTTGC
>JAUWWO010000063.1 GCA_030616825.1 Candidatus Margulisiibacteriota bacterium
AAGTAATTGGGTGGAGATTGTGGGGATTGAACCCCCTTATGTTTGGAATGATGACGGAAGCTATGAGTGGTCTCTACCACAAATTAATTCCTCTACAGTAAAAATTAAGATTTTTACAGCACTTATAATTCCTGGGATGGGGTTTGCGTGTCATTGGGATGAAAGCGATAACAACTTCACAATAGACAGCGCATCCCCAACCGGGACAAGTATATCAATAAATAACGGAGCAACTTATACTAACTCTAATTCTGTTACACTGAACAACTTATCCGCTACAGACGCTCTAAGCGGTGTATCTAAAATGAGATTCAGCAACAATAATTCCAGCTGGTTTAACTGGGAAAATTATTCGTCCACGAAAACTGGTTGGAATCTTTCATCCGGAGATGGTACTAGGACAGTATATGTCCAGTTCCAAGATGCTGCTGGAAATGTCTCTGAGTCAATTTCAGATAACATTATTAAGGAGACAACCCCACCTATTGCAGCAATAACTTCGCCAACGAAGAATTCTTTTGTAAGGGGTTCAATAGATCTAATAGGCACAGCAACTGATGATACAAGTTTCGACCACTATAGACTCTACTATGCCCCGGCTGGAACAACGAACTGGGTTGCAATTACTAATTATATCGATGAGGAAGTCTCTAACGACATACTAGGTACCTGGGAGACAACCCAAGTAGACGACGGTGACTATAATGTGGTTCTGGACGTATATGATGAAGCTGGAAATTTCAAGGGATATGGATACGGAGATCCATACATTCTTCGTGTGGATAATACAAAACCAGCAGGGACACTATTAATAAATGATGGAGCAAATTATACTGAATCTGCTTCCGTTACACTGACATTATCCGCATCAGACAATTTCAGCGGTGTATCCAGGATGCGAATCAAAAACAGTGATGATGACGACTGGTCCCTTTGGTACAACTATTCAACAACCCCGGAAATTAGGGGAAATTGGCGACTTTCAGACGGAAATGGCCCTAAGACAGTATGTGTTGAGTATAAAGATGCTGCTGGAAATGTCTCCGAGACAGTTTTAGATAGCATTATTTTAAGCTTGTCCCCCAACATATTAGACGTCTCTCCAGATTCCGGATATGTAGGAACCACAGTAACTATTGAAGGAACCAATTTTGAAAACTATTCTACTGTGAAGTTCGGAACAGCATTTGTACCTTTTACCTTTATAAGCTCATCTGAGTTGACGACAACGGTCCCATCCGAACTCGGGCCAGGAAGATATGACATAATAGTAACTAACCCTGATGGAAAATCAAGTAACAAACGATACTTTACAGTAATTCCTTTCCCAATCATAACAGTTGACCCATCAAGCTTTACTTTCTCCGTTCCAGAAGGAGGAGACGACCCGCCTGATCAAAGCTTTTCAATATCCAATACCGGAGGAGGAATACTCGAGTGGTTTGTTTCGTATGACGATGATGCTGAATGGTTAACTGTTTCACCACAGACTGGCTCCGTCGAAGCAGGTGCATTACCTTCAGAAGTGACTCTCTCAGTAAGTATAGAAGGGCTCTCTCCTGGAACATATTCTGCAGTTATAACTGTTACAGCATCCGAAGCAGCCAACTCCCCTCTGGATATTCCTGTAACTTTAACAGTAACTGAAGTCCTAACCATAGACACTGTTTCACCTGAAGAAGGACCAGTTGGGATGTGGATAACCCTGAATGGCAGCGAGTTCGAAGAAGGAACAATTGTAAAATTTGGAGATGTAGAATCACCTTTGGTTAACTATATTGACTCAAATAAGCTAACGGCATTGGTGCCACATGAGCTTTTACCAGGAACATATAATATAACAGCAATCAATCCTGATGGAAGAGAATATACCCTTTTAGAGGCGTTTACAGTTACCGAAGGTCCTACGCCCAACCATCCGCTTAACTATACCAATCCCTTTGACCCGAAGCTAGGGACCACCATTTCATTTAACCTGAATAAAGACACAAATACAAAAGTATTAATTTATAACTCTGGAGGAAGATTGATATGGCAGGAACAATTTTTTGCAGGACAAAATGGGGGCAGAAAAGAGCCGCCAAACAATATCCCCTGGAACGGCAAAGATATGTTCGGAAACTATGTTGCAAATGGACCATGCCTTTATTTCATCATAGTTGACGGCAAAGTAATCGGAAGAGGAGAAATGGCAGCATATAGATAATTGAGACTTGTCCTCCGAAGTCCCGAGCGTAGCGAGGGACGCAGGAGGATGGCAGTGTTTAAATAACCCCCTTTGTCCCTCCGTGACACCTGCCCGACGGCAGGCGGGTCTCCCCCTTAGCAAGGGGGAGAAGAAAAGAGGGGGTAGGGATTGGATAAATTTAAAACTTTGTACTTTAAAAGGGGGCCAACAGCAGATGGCGGTCCCCTTTTTTAAATAATTAACATTGCATCCCCAAAGCTATAAAATCTATATTCCTTCTTTATTGCTTCCTCATATGCTCTGAAGATGAGCTCACTGTTGGCAAACGCGGATACGAGCATTAAAAGTGTGGACTTTGGAAAATGAAAGTTTGTGATGATCGCGTCCACAACTTTAAACTTATACCCGGGATAAATAAAAAGTTCTGTTTCTTCTGTTCCTGATTTAACCCCTCCAGCTCTATATGCACTCTCAAGTGCCCGGACCGTTGTTGTGCCAATAGCGATGATCCGACCACCTGTGGCCTTTGTATCGTTTATTTCTGCTGCTACCTCTTTTGTTATCTCGTAATGCTCCTTGTACATCTTATGGTCTTTCACAAACTCTTCCTTCACAGGCCTGAATGTGGCCAGCCCTGTATGAAGGGTTATAAAACAAACTCTTATCCCCTTTTCTTTAATCCTTTCTATCAGATCCTCACTAAAATGTAGCCCCGCAGTGGGTGCTGCAGAGGCTCCTTTTTTCTTTGCGTAGATTGTTTGATATCTTTCTTTCTCGGCTAAATCTTCCTTTATATATGGAGGAAGAGGTGTCTCTCCAAGCTCTGCCAGTAAATTCCAGAAATTCCCCTTATATTTAAAATCAATAACCCGTGTACCGGCCTCAGTCCTATCCACGATCTTTCCGATTAACTTCCCCTCTCCAAACGAAATCTCTACCCCAACACCAGCCCCTCTCCCAGGATTAACCAGGGCCTCCCAAGCATCGCTGGTAATTCTCCGAAGCAGCAGAACCTCAACCTTGCCCCCTGTTTTCTTTTTGCCGCGAAGTCTTGCAGGTATGACACGCGTATCATTGAGGACCAAAAGATCTGCAGGAGTAAGAAAATAAGTTAAGTCCTTAAATTCCCTGTGTTCTATATGCTCCGTTGCTCTGTCTAAAACCAGAAGTCTTGACTCATCACGCACTGGAGAAGGCCGCTGGGCAATAAGTTCTAGCGGTAGCACATAATCGAAATCAGAAACCTTAAGCATTTACTTTCTCCCTATCAAGTTAAATAGTATTGTAAGAATCAAGCTCAAAAGAAGCATGGTTACAATTGGAAAATAAAAGGTAAAGTTCCCACGTTTTATAATAATGTCTCCAGGAAGCCGCCCTATCCAGGGAACCCTGCCGAAGAGAACAAAAATGGCGCCAATTACAATGGCAACCACACCAATGAGAATTAGCATTCTGCCAAGACTCTCTATTGCCATGTTACCTCCTTTAACCCCTTCTGTCCCTTCCTGCCTGCCGGCAGGCACGGCGCGGGACACCTGCCCGACGGCCCGCTTCGCCGAGGCGAGCAGGCGGGTCTCCCCCTTATTAAGGGGGAGAAAGAGAGGGGGTTATCATTTGATCTTAAACCTCACCGGCACCTCAAACCAGGACGCAATTGCCTGCGCTCCTCGTTTTGCCGGTTCAAACTTCCAGGAAGAGAGAGCTTCTGCTGCGGATTTATCCAGCGATCTATTGCCGGAAGATGTTTTTACCCTTACATCATCTGCTTGCCCATCTGTTGAAACAAATACCCTGAGAAGTACAGTTCCTTGGGTCCCTTCCTTTAAAGCAGAAACAGGATAATCAGGCAAAACCTGAAATATTAACCTGGGAGGAATAAGAGGAAGTGGAACCGGACCTATCTTTGGAGCAGAAACTTTTTTAGCTGCCGACTTTGCTACAACCTTCTCTACTTCCTTAACAGCTGGAGTGGGCATGGGCTTAATTTCTGTTCTTGTCGGATAAATTACCAGCTCCTGAGTAGCTTTAAAGGACAGGGTATCCCTATTGCTTAAAAACCCATATCTTCCCACAGTCCACACTAAAGCTACCGCTAAAACGAGAGATGAAAGAACTACTATATTTACAAACGAGATTCTTTTTGTGTTCATCATATTACCTCCTTAATCTAATTACTATATGGCATATATTATATCACAATGCCTTCTCATTAATCCCCTCTCCTCATACGAGATCTGAAATTATCTTTTTTTCAGAAATTAAATCTAGCCCCAATAGTATATATTCGCCCTGGCACAGGATAGCCTTTTGATTCTTCATATATTTCATTAAATAAATTCTCAGCTTTGAAAAAGAAAGGCGAGACTTCCAAATTCACATCAACAACTTCGTAAGGGGGAAGCATATCTCCACCTGTGTCTAACCGACCACTTACATGCTTCAGAGAAACATTGGCTGAAAACCCATTCTTGTTGAATCTAAACCCAAGATTGCATTTATGATTCGCTTTATACGCAAGCTCAGTAACATTCTTTGAGTCAATAGCATGTAAATATGTATAATTAATAAAAGCCCTCAAGTTCTGATTGAGCCTGCCAGAAATATCGATGTTACCTCCCAAAAGCTCCACATTATC
>JAUWWO010000091.1 GCA_030616825.1 Candidatus Margulisiibacteriota bacterium
AAATTGCTTCCTAAATGCTTTGCTTCTTCTTGGGCAGCCATAATAACCCGAACGGCCCGCTCGGAAAACCTCTCAAACATTGCCAAAATCTATCACCTCGCTCCTCAAATTCTACCAGAACAAAGGGCCAAAATCCAAATCCTCATACCTCCTCAAGCTTTTGCGGAAGAGTTATAATAAAAGCAGTGCCCTTACCAACTTGGCTTCTCACTTTTATAGATCCTTTATGATCCTCAATTATGCGCAAGGTAATCGGCAATCCCATTCCCGTACCGCTGATTTTCGTCGTATAGAATGGGTCGAAAAGACTTCTCAAGTTCTTCTCCTCAATGCCTATTCCTGTATCGGTTATTTCCACAAAGACGACCGGCACAGCCTGCTCGGAGATACCGAGCTTTGGTTCCTCTTCGGCTTCACCCCAGATCCCTTCTCTATAAGTTTTCTCAACCTTAAAAACCCCTTTCCTCATAGCCCGACCAAGCCGGATTACTTCTCCAACATCTGTCTTGACAGTTAACTCACCTCCTTGGGACATAGCCTGAACCGCGTTCAGCACAATATTCACAAAAGCCTGTGAAAGCTGCATGGCATCACCCGTTATACTCGGGACCGTAGCAAATTTTGTGGTTATGCGTATATTGTTCCTCCTGCATTCATTCTCAAGTAGCTCCAGAACCTCCTCAAGTATCTTATTAATGTTAACCTTTGCGAGCTCTGGTTTAGTTGGCCGGCCGAACTTCAGCAGGCTTTCCGCAATCTTATTTATGCGCTCTATTTCCTGAGGAATTATAGCCGCAAACTTTTTGCGATATTCGGGATCGTCGAATTTCTGCTGCAGAAGCTGCGTAAAAGTACGAAGCGAGACCAAGGGATTCTTTATCTCATGGGCCATACCTGCAGCCATGGTTCCAAGTGCTGCAAGCTTCTCCGAGGCCACCAGATGCTCCTGGGTTTCTTTAAGTTCTGAGGTCATCTGGTTAAAGGCCAAAGCGAGCTGACCTATCTCGTCCACCGAATCAATCTCTATCCTGTGGCTCAAGTTTCCTTTTCTCACTGCCTCAGTACCCGCGATCACATTCTTTATTGGCTTCTCAATCGACCTAGCAAAGAATATACCTACGAGTATCGTAAGAACAATACCTGTTATCATAAAGATCAAGGAATTGGTTTCTACTTTCCTGATCTCAGTATATGCGTATGCTTTCGGCTCTTCTATCACAACCCCAAGAGGAACCATTCGGACCAAGGCAAAAGATCCCACTACCTGATCGTCAGGAACTATAAATAATGGGCTCAGATACTCCAGGCTACCAGACTTACCTTTGAGAACTTCTTTAACTGAAGCAACGTCCCGAAGGGACCTGCCCACTGTAGCTGGCTGTGGATGAGCAACAACCCGCCCGGTTTCATCCACAACATAAACAAGCCTTTTCCCGACCGTGGCCTCTGTAACCAGTTTTCGTATAAAATCTAAATCCGGCTTCTCCCCAAATTTAATGCCACCATATTCGATCTTGTCTGCGATACTTTCCGCAATGGATCTCTGATGGTTTTTTATGGCGCTGATGAGGGAATCCCGGCTGATGTTTATGGTTATAAGGGTTGTGACCTCCAGCACTATCACTATAAGAAGAACAAAGATCAGGATCAATTTATATAGTATCCGGGTTCTGAAAAAATTTAAGGGCTCCAGAGCCATCTTGTCCTCCACAGGGATTATCTCTCCAACCAAAAGCCCCGTTACCGCAAAAAGGGTTATCACCCATGACGCGAGAAGCAGTGTTGCATCCGCAGTCCCAATATAGATTGCAGTACAGACATGGGCGGCCACAATGAGAATGGACGATAGGCCCGAGAGAGCGAGCAGATTCCTCTTCGCCGCTCCCGCAGCAAATAAATGCGATATACTTAAAACACCCAGAAGTCCCCACATAATCACCCAGATGGTCTTGCTGGGCACAAACAGAGAAAAGTTGACTATTGGCTCTATGACATCCCTTCTGTATATCAGATCAACCCTAGAGGCAAAGATGCTAAAAGAGATGCCAGCAACGGCCATGGTTAGAATCAAAGATATAACCTTAGAGGGAATCTTATTTGAGTAGCCGAATTTCTGAAGAAGGAAAAACCACAAAAACAGTGCACAAGCAGTTATATCAAAATATATCAACTTATGGGTGGTGATTAGTTCTGAGAGGGGTCTACCTAGATTGTACATCATCTGCGATGCAACTATTAGCGCAACATAAAGGGCAAAGAAAAAGAAAACAAGTCCCAAATAAAGGTCTTTTCTTCTCCGCTCGGCAAAATACCTTCTTGTAAAACTATACGTCCCAGCAAGGAGTATCCCTGTGGAGAATATTTCAGTAAATATACTTATTATGGTAAGTGTAGATAACATACTTTTCTACTCTCTTATCACGACCAAAATGATCTCTCCTGAAGCCCTCCCGCCTATTATGTTTTCCACTTTCACGGACAACCTTTTCTCTCCGGAAGAGACTTCCGGCGGGGGAGTAATCTCCAAAGTAAATTCATTATCCATAGGTTTCTTATCTCCAGCTGTGCCATCGTTTCGCATAGGAGAATCCTTCCCCCCTCCTATGCCCCGAAGATCAACGGTAACACTTTTTATGTCCTCTATTCTTCCGGGATTATCCACAGCAACCTCAAGTAGTACCTTTGATTTCCCATCGGCTCTAACGCTCGTTGGAGTGGCTTTAGCCCAGATAACGAAAGGATCCCGTTCCACATCCAAGCTGGTTTTAGAAAGGGTGAGCCAACCTTTCTTATTGGCTACAGCAACCGGGATCTCTTTTTTCCCATGACCAACATCCGGTTTCACATTAGTTTGTATAGTATATATTCCATCATCAGCCTTAAAGTCGCCCCAGAGCCCATTATCAACAAGAGCCATATTTGGAAGCTGTCCGATACTGGAAAAATCAACCCTAACCCCACTGATATTTCCAAGTCCACCGGGATCATCAACTGCAACAAGAAGAGAGAGAACCGTTCTTCCGTCTGGAGGGACCTTAACAGGCAGGGCTCTTATGTACTTTATCGAAGGAACCAATTTTGCCCTGTTCAGAGCCGATATATCATACCCTATGCTCCATGAAAGGAGCTGTCCTATTTTCTTTTTAAGAAAATCTGTTGCTGTAAGGAGCTTCGCCGCCTCACCACGGGTCAAATACTCTTCAGCCTTTTTATCTTTGGCGGGCATGGCTTCTTCCACTTTTGCTTGAGAAAGATAGATCTCCCCCATCGTAGAGAAAAGAAGCTCTTGTGGAAATGCTTTGGACGGACTGTGACAGATAATTCCCTCTATCAAGATTAACATTATTATAATATTTAAACACTTTTTCATCTTATTATTTAGCAAAGCTCTTAAAGATTTCTATCCCTTCCTTTTCCGTAATTGCCTTATTTGGTCTGAAAGTGCCATCTGAAAAAAGTTTCATAAATCCGGCCTCAACCGCTACCTTTATCTGCGGAGCCAAAGGATGATCAGCCGGCACATCAGGGAAAGGAGCTCGTGTTAACTTAGGTACCGAAAGCCCTTTAGCCTTAACAAGCCAGTTCGCAAGCTCCCCTCTAGTTATTGCAGACTCAACCTCGAATACCTTATCTGGAGCAATATCTATGATCCCGAGAGTTGCCAGATCTTCTATTGCTACCTTGCGTTTTTTTATCTCCTTCTTCTCAGTCTCGATCTTCTTTTTCTCAACCTTGAGTGTTTGTTTCTCTTTGGCAATTTTAGCCTTCTCGGCTTTTATTTCTTTCTTTTGGATTTCAATCTTCTTTTTTTCTACTTCAAGGGCTTTCTTCTCCGGTTCTGTTAGTGGCTCCCGCTCTATTTCCTTGATCTTTTTTTCAGCTACAGC
>JAUWWO010000102.1 GCA_030616825.1 Candidatus Margulisiibacteriota bacterium
ATTCAACAATGAACTACCTGTAGGGTTGCAGATAATAGGAAAGGCATTTGATGAGGAAACAATATTAAGAGTGGCATACACATACGAACAGAATACAGAGTGGCATAAGAAAACCCCCTCTCTTTCTCCCCCTTACCAAGGGGGAGATGTCCCGAAGGGACAGAGGGGGTAAGGGCAAACAATGAAATACGAAACAATAATCGGTCTAGAAATACACGCACAGCTCTTAACGGACTCCAAGATGTTCTGCAGCTGTTCCACAAAGTTTGGAGCCCAGCCAAATACAAACATCTGTCCGATCTGCACAGGACAGCCAGGAGTATTACCCACAACAAATAAGAAAGCAATCGAACTTGCAATAAAAACAGCGTTAGCATTAAACTGTAAAATTGAGCAACAAAGTATATTTGCAAGAAAGAATTACTTCTATCCCGATCTTCCAAAAGATTATCAGATATCCCAGTATGAACTACCTCTTGCAACAGGCGGACATCTAAAGATCGAGCTTGAGGGGAAAACAAAAAAAACCGGCATAACCAGGGTTCACCTTGAAGAAGATGCCGGCAAGCTTGTCCACAAAGGTGCTGCACGGATCATGGGAGCAGTAGAATCACTCGTTGACTTCAACCGCACAGGAGTACCACTCATGGAGATTGTAACGGAACCCGATATAAGATCCCCTGAGGAAGCAAAGGTGTTTATGGAAGATCTTGCTAACCTGCTAAAGCAACTTGAGGTCTGTGACGCAAAGATGGAGGAAGGAAGCCTCCGTTGTGACGCGAATATAAGCATCAGACCTGTGGGCAAAAAGAAGTTTGGAGTAAAGACCGAGGTCAAAAACATGAACTCCTTCCGTGCAGTACTCAAAGCCCTTGAGGCTGAGGAAAAGCGGCACATCGAAACAATTGAAGAAGGTGGAAAGATCGTCCAGGAAACAAGATATTTCGATGACTTAACAGATACAACAACATCCATGAGAGGAAAGGAATTTGCACACGATTACCGGTACTTCCCTGAACCTGACTTAGTTCCTATTGAGCCTGAGAAAAGCTGGATAGAGGAAATTAAAAAAAGCATAGGAGAACTTCCTGGCGCAAAAAGAATTCGATATGAAAAGAAATTTGGACTTCCTCCACATGACGCAGGGCTGCTCACCTCATCAAAAGAGATGGCGGATTTCTTTGAGGAAACCCTAAACTTATACGATAACGCAAAAGTAATAAGCAACTGGCTTATAGGAGACATTAGCGCTTATGTAAATGAAAATAAAGTCTCTATGTTAGCAACCAAACTTAGTCCTTCTCTCCTGGCAGGAACTCTTAAGACAATAGAGGAAGGAAAGATCAGCGGCAAGATGGCAAAAGAGATAATTGTGGAACAACTTAAAACAGGAAAAACCATTGAACAGATCACAAAAGAATCCGGGTTGACTCAGATCAGCGATGAAGCTGAGCTTATTAAAATAATAAATGAAGTTATTGCCTCAAACGAGAAATCGGTAGCCGACTATAAAAAAGGCAAACACGCAGCAGTGGGCTTCCTGGTCGGTCAGGTCATGAAAAAAACAAAAGGCCGGGCCAATCCAGGCCTTGTTAACAAGTTACTTAAAGAAGAGCTTTCGAAACTCTAAAGACATAAGTTATATTCCGTCCTTAGTCTTAAGGGGCTCTGCCCCCTTGATTTTGCTTTTTGAGATACTTTTATTCCTCTATTACCCCTGGATACTTTCTTTGTCTTAACACAAAGAAAGTATCCAAAGAAAAGTCAAGGCGCATCCAAACACCCCACAGCCCCTTTTGTCCCCTCCGAAGGTGCACGAGAGGTTCCCACCTGCGGCTGCTCGCCATGCTTGTAATCAAACCAATGTTCTGTTTATCGCAGCCGATCCTCCTTCCCCCTTGCCCTTTAGTGGATGCGCCTAGGGAGAAAATACAGTTCTAATACTGGGGTTGGGAGGTATTAAATAATTATCCCGCCAAAGGCGGGATACCTTTAAGCGCCATGTCTGAGGCCGAGAGAGCTCCCTTCGGGAGCTCGGCGCGGCCGAGTTTGGCGCGATCAAGGGGTCTTTAGGGGCGAAGCCCCTAAATTTATTTTTTTGGTTACTTTTTTGTTAAACACAAAAAAGTAACCTAGGGGTTAAAGAGGAGTTGTGGCTTTAAGACAAGTTAACCTTAGGGGGCGAGTAGCCCCCTAACCACTGGTCATGGTAAAGTTTACATAATAGATCTTATGAGACATTTTAGGCGCTAACGTTTTTGAACCAACTCACAATATAGACATTCCCTTTGATGTTTGATAATATATCTTTCCTATGGCCGGAGAATATAATTTCAAAGAAATTGAGAAAAAATGGCAGTCCGAATGGGAGAAGAAAAAGCTTTTCCACACCAGGGACACAAGCGACAAACCAAAGTATTATGATCTGGTAATGTATCCTTACCCATCTGGCGACATACACATGGGCCATGTCCGCAACTACGCCATCGGAGATGTCATCGCAAGATACAAAAGAATGAAGGGCTTCCATGTGATGCATCCTATTGGCTATGACGCTTTTGGACTTCCTGCAGAAAACGCAGCCATTGAAAATAAGATTCATCCCACAGAATGGACCGAGCAATGCATAAAAAGGATGACCTCGCAGATAAAAAGACTGGGTATCAGTTATGATTGGTCCCGCGAAGTAAACACCTCATATGAAGATTATTATAGGTGGACTCAGTGGATGTTCCTTCTCATGTTCAAGCAAGGATTAGCATACAGGAAGAAAGGCATTGTCAACTGGTGTCCAAAATGTCAGACAGTACTAGCCAACGAACAGGTGGAACAGGGACTGTGCTGGAGATGTGACTCAGCCGTCGAAGAAAAGGAGCTTGAGCAGTGGTATCTAAAAATTACTGAATATGCTGATAAACTTCTAAAAGCCTTAGACGGACTCTCCGGCTGGCCAGAGAATGTAAAGACCATGCAGCGTAATTGGATAGGAAAAAGCCATGGGACCAACACAACATTTAAAATAAAGAACTCGAACAAGGTCCTTAAGATATTTACCACAAGACCAGATACTCTCTTTGGTGCAACTTACATGGTGTTCGCCCCGGAACATCCCTATGTGAAAGAGTTCACAGCTGGAACTAAATATGAAAAAGAAGTATTAAGATACATAGAAAAAGCAAAACACGAAACCGAACATGATCGAGAAATAAAGCTATCCAGAGAAGGTGTATTTACTGGCGCCTATGCAATAAACCCTGCCAATGATGAGAAAATTCCTATATGGATTGCAGACTATGTACTATTGGAATATGGAACTGGCGCAGTAATGGCCGTTCCTGCGCATGACCAGAGAGACTTTGAGTTCGCAAAGGCAAATGCTCTTCCAATAAAAGTTGTAATAGATAATCCTGAAACTCCCGGACTGAAACCAGAGACCATGAAAGAAGCTTTTGTAGATGAAGGGATAATGGTGAGTTCGGGAAAGTTTGATGGCATGAAAAGCTCCAATGCAATCGAGGCAATAACAGACTGGCTTGTAGAGAAAAATGTGGGCTCCAGAGAAACACAGTATAAACTGCGCGACTGGCTTATCTCCAGACAGCGGTACTGGGGCGCACCGATTCCTATAGTCTACTGCGAAAAGTGCGGCATCGTGCCTGTGCCCGAGAAGGACCTGCCGGTAAAACTTCCAAAA
>JAUWWO010000060.1 GCA_030616825.1 Candidatus Margulisiibacteriota bacterium
TGATAATTTCGAGGAAATAGAGCGAATTGACGAGATTTCCAGGAAAACCGGTATTCGTGCCGATGTGCTCGCAAGGGTAAATCCGGGCGTTGAAGCGCACACGCACGAGTTTATTCGAACCGGTCAGATTGATTCAAAGTTCGGCATCGGCAGAGGCAAAGTTCTTGAGGCATCCTCCCTTATCTCTTCGATGAAGAACCTAAATTTCATAGGGCTCCATTCACATATTGGATCGCAGATATTGGATGTTGCTCCTTTTTCTGCAGTAATCGACATTTTACTCGAGCTTGCAAAAGAGATATTTAAAAACACGAAAATGGAAGTCAAAGAGGTGGATATTGGTGGGGGGTTGGGGATCGATTATTTAGGCGAGAGCAGCGCCCCAAGCATTGATTCCCTTGCTTCAGCTTCGACTTCTCGTCTTAAGAGTAGATGTAAGGACTTAGGTTTACCGGAGCCAAAGCTGACCATTGAGCCAGGAAGGTCAATTGTAGGCCAGGCTGGGATTACTTTGTATACCATTGGAGTTATAAAAGATATCCCTGGGGTGAGGAGATACGTTGCCGTCGATGGGGGAATGGCCGATAACCCACGGCCCGTCCTTTATCAGGCAAGGTACGATGCCTTAATCGGAAACAAAGCGGGAAAAGAAAAATCCGAAAAAGTAACAATAGCGGGAAGATATTGTGAGTCCGGAGACATTCTCATAAAGGATATAATGCTTCAACAGCCGAAAATAGGCGATATCCTGGTAGTGCCCTGCACTGGTGCCTACAACTATTCAATGGCTTCAAACTACAATAGAGTTCCTCGTCCTGCTATGGTTCTTGTCTCCAATGGCGATGCCTCCCTTATCGTTGGCAGGGAGTCTTACGAGGATCTTACGTCCAAAGATGTAATAATATAGTTTTTGAGGTGTATTTTGTTTAACATAACCTTTCGCTGGCTTGATATCGTTGATATAGCAATTGTTGCTGTAGCTTTATATTATCTTCTGTTATGGCTTCAGGGAACCCGGGCGATGCAGCTTATTCGGGGATTCCTGGTGTTGCTCCTGGTATATATGGCCGGCAGGGTCTTTGGTCTTCACACGATCAATTGGCTATTTGACAAATTTGTTACTGTAATACTTGTTCTTTTAATTATTATATTTCAGCCAGAGCTTCGAAGAGCCCTTGAGCGAATCGGAAGGGGTCGGATACTTTTCCGAATGGGACTCGCCCCAGAGCCAAGAGGAGGATGGTTTATCAAACATTTAATCAAGGCAGTGGAGAGTCTCTCTGAGCTTAAAACCGGAGCGCTTATAGTTCTGGAGCGTAACACAGGCCTTTCGGAATTCTTAGAATCCGGGGTTAAACTTGATTCCATCGTCTCCACGGAGCAGATACTTTCCATATTTTCTACTCGCAGCCCCTTACATGATGGCGCTGTAGTCATTCAGGGAGACAGGATTGCGGTGGCAGGGTGTTTGCTTCCACTGTCTGAGACAAGGCTTATTGATAAAAGACTGGGGACAAGGCACAGAGCTGCAATAGGACTCACCGAACAAACGGATGCTTTTGTGATTGTGGTTTCGGAACGCACCGGAACGATCTCCATTGCGGAGAATGGGTACCTTACAAGAGGTGTAACCAAGGAGATGCTTGATGAAAAGCTTTTTAGTCTATATAGGGTTTCCCCGAAAGCCGAGGAGAAGAAAAAGTGATGGGAGAGAAAAAAAAGATAACCACAGCAGTTCTTGCCGAGATGAAGCGCAACAATCGCAGGATTATCATGCTTACGGCTTATGATTTTCCTGGTGCAAAGCTTCTTGATGAGGTTGGAGTGGATGTAATCCTTGTTGGGGATTCCCTGGGGAACGTGATACTCGGTTATGAAAATACCCTGCCGGTTACTATGGAAGAAATGCTCCATCACACAAAAGCTGTGCATCGCGGGACTGGCAGTGCAATGCTTGTTGTTGATATGCCTTTCATGTCGTATCAGGGTAGCGCTGAGCAGGGCCTTTTAAATGCTTCGCGTTTTGTTAAGGAAGCAGGAGCTCAAGCGGTAAAAATTGAAGGTGATATTTATATGGATACAATGAAAGCAATGATTGCTGCAGGAATTCCTGTTATGGGTCATTTAGGTTTTACTCCACAGCTTATCAATCAAATTGGCGCATACAGGGTGATGGGTAAAACAAAGTCCGAAGCAGCTCTTCTTTTCTCCGGAGCTAAAAAGCTTGAAAAAATAGGGATTTTCGCATTAGTTCTTGAGATGGTACCATCAAATTTAGCAAAGAGGATAAGCCGCTCTCTCAAGATTCCGGTAATAGGTATCGGAGCTGGACCCTTCTGTGACGGGCAGGTGCTTGTAACTCACGACTTAGTTGGGCTTTACCCAAAACCCGTTCCTCGTTTTGTAAAGCAGTACGCCAATTTAGGAAAAACAATGAAGGAAGCCGTTGCAAAGTTTATATGGGAAGTTCACACAGGGAAGTTTCCTGGGGGGAAATAATCCTTTTGCAATTATGAAGACTAACATCGTTATAATTGGTTTTATGGGAGCTGGAAAGTCTGAGATTGGGAAGGCGCTTGCAGCGCGTGTTGGGATGAAATACATAGATACCGATTCAATAATAGGATCGGAAGAGGGCAGATCCATTTCCGATGTTTTTGAGAAAGATGGAGAAACTTATTTCAGGAATCTAGAAACAAAGCTTTTGGATAAACTCTCCGGCACTACGAATCATGTAATCTCAACTGGTGGTGGAATGGTTCTTAGGGAAGAAAATGTTAAAAAGCTTAAAAGCTTTGGTCCCTTGGTGCTTTTGACTTCTAAGCCTGAAATTATAGAAAAAAGGTTGTCCGCGGTTTCCGACAGACCGCTTTTGAACGTTCCCGATCCTGGAGCAAAAATAAGAGAGATGCTCAAGGCGAGAAATCCAGTGTATAATCACGTTGCTGATTTCACTGTTGATACGTCTGAAATCTCGATCGATGAAGCTGTGGACAGGATAGCAAAATTTTATAAAGGGGAGACGAAATGAGCAAGATAAGAGTTGATTTGGGAGAGCGGAGTTACGATATCTATATTGATTCAGGTAACCTCTCTGAGCTCGGAGAGATGATCAAAAAAGTAAACTCTTACGATAAGGTTATAGTCATTACCGATCCCCTGGTTAATGATCTGTTTGGAAATCAAGTCAGGTCAAGCGTAAGGGCTGCTGGGTTTAAAGTAGAGACGATCGAGGTTCCTCGAGGAGAGCGCTATAAAACGCTTTCTCAGGCCTCCAAGATTTACGACAAGCTTGTGGAACTTGAGGCCCACAGGGATTCTTTTATCTTAGGTGTAGGTGGAGGTGTAATTGGAGACCTTGCAGGTTATGTGTCTGCGACCTACATGCGTGGCATTGATTATGCACAGGTTCCGACAACGCTTCTTGCTCAGGTTGATGCATCGATTGGCGGGAAGACCGGAGTTGACCATCCCAAGGGTAAAAATCTGATCGGTGTTTTTTACCAGCCCAAGTTTGTATTCATCGATGTGCGGACTATTACAACTCTTCCGGATAAGGAACTGAAAACTGGACTGGCTGAGGTAATAAAATATGGTGTTATAGAAGACGTTGATTTTTTCAAATTTCTTGAAGCCAATTCTCATCATTTGAATACAAAGGCTTTTGAAGAAGAGGAGACCCTTCGAGCAGCGCTAAAGGTATGGCACACTATTGTGGTTGAATCCTGCAAGATCAAGGCAAAGGTAATTGAGAAAGATGAGCGCGAGACAGGGCTTCGGATGATCTTAAATTATGGTCATACTATCGGTCATGCGATAGAGACTTTAACTCACTACGAGAAGTATTCACATGGTGAGGCAGTGTCAATTGGGATGGCCTGTGCAGCATCTATTGCGAACAAGATGAGATTGCTTGATAAGGACTCTGCAGATAGAATTAGGGGGCTTTTGGATGGGCTTGGGCTTCCAACTATGGTCGAGCGTCTGAGTGCAAAAAGAATTATAAAGTCCTTCTCAGTGGACAAGAAAATTAGAAAAGGGAAAGTCCAGTTTGTGCTTCCTGTGAAAATCGGGAAGGTAGAAGTCAAAAACAATGCGACTTTAAAGACGGTGAGGCGGGTTTTAAAGGAAGTCGGATGCAGGTAAGTCCTGCCCCAGTAGCTCAGTTGGATAGAGCGGCGGTTTCCTAAACCGTAGGTCGAAGGTTCGAATCCTTTCTGGGGCAAATTAAAAGGTTGAAAGTGAGAAGTTTATGGACATACAAAAACAGCTTGAAATAATAAAAAGAGGAACTGTTGAGTTAATTCCAGAAGATGAGCTTGTGGAAAAGCTCAAGAGGGGCAAACCCCTCAAGGTCAAATGGGGAGCAGACCCATCAGCCCCGGATATTCACTTAGGACATACTGTTATCCTGAGGAAACTTAGAGCCCTTCAGGACCTGGGACACGAAATAATATTCATAATCGGGGACTTTACGGCAATGATAGGAGACCCATCGGGAAAAACTGAAACCAGAAAACCACTCACAAGGGAAGAAATCAAGAAAAATGCCAAGACATACAAGGAACAGGTATTCAAGATACTTGATCCCAGAAAGACAAAGGTCGTTTTTAATAGCAAGTGGTTAAGTCGTCTCAAGCTTGATGACGTGATAAATCTTGCTGGCAAGTACTCTGTTGCCCGTATGCTTGAGCGCGATGACTTCATGAATCGCTTTGAGCGGGAACGGCCCATCTCTATTCATGAATTTCTTTATCCTTTAATTCAGGGTTATGATTCGGTAAAGGTTAAAGCGGATATCGAGGTCGGCGGCACGGATCAGAAGTTCAATCTTCTTGTTGGCAGAGAGTTGCAAAGAGAGTTCGGTGAGGAGCCGCAGATCA
>JAUWWO010000072.1 GCA_030616825.1 Candidatus Margulisiibacteriota bacterium
CGTTACGCCCTAAAAAGTAAAACTCGGTCCCTATCGTATACCATCTTTTGTATGTAAATGACATATGATCCCCAAAATAATCTTCCAGTATCCATGGATTATAATATCTAAATTGATATGTCTGAAGCTCTGTCCCGGTTTGGCCTCTTATCAAAAGCCCCTGTCCTGTGCCAAATAAATTATTAATCGACAGATCGACAAAACCAAACCAACCCTCTCTATCTCCATAACCACCTCCAAGGTTGATTGTACTTGATCTCTGCTCCTTGACCCGAACAACAAGCACAACCTTATCCGGAGCAGCTCCAGGCTCGAAAGCAGGATTTACCTCCGAGAAGAAGCCGAGATTAAAAACCCTTCGAAGATCCTTTGAAAGAACTTTCTCATTGAGCACTGAGCCTGGTTTCGTGTTGAGCTCCCTTCGAATCACATAATCCTGCGTGTGCTCATCCCCTTCAATTTTGATGGATTCCACCACTCCTTCGATAATCTTGATATTCAAAACTCCCTGAGGATCAGTTGCCACATCGATAACCCTGGCCAAAATGTATCCTGCATCATGATAATATTCATTGATCCTTTTTATGTCTCCTCTCAACTTTACAAAATTAAGTATCTCGCCAACCTTTGTCTCCATGTTGGCAGAAAGTGCTTCGTGAGAGAATGCCGAGTTCCCCTCAAAAGATATCTGAGATACTACGGGATTCTCGGAAACAATATAGGTTACGGCCACACCATCAAGATATGGGGAAGTGCCTGCAGAAACATCAGAAAAGTACCCAAGAGCATATATGGCCTTAATGTCAGCCTGCACCTTCTGCTTGATCAAGGGCTCGCCTACTTTGCTGAATATGGCATCAAGAATTTCCCTTTTTGAGACGATATTTTCTCCCTTTACTTCAATAGCCCTAATTATAGACTCTGCCTCTCGAGGAATCTCTTCTTGAGAGAAGGAGATGCCATACAATAAAATCAGGAATATTATTACAAAAAACGTTGTTCTGTTCATATTTCTACACATATGAAGGGGATTATATCATAATTGTAAGAGTTCGTCTCCAAAAAATAAAGAAGGGCTAGATGAGCTCTTTGAGAACCACCCCTATAAGAATAGCGAAAAGCGGGCTTGCAATCAGATCTACAGCTAAACTACTCTTTAACTTTACCTTCTGGCATGCTATTCCCGGTTCTTCCCTTGCTAGCATGCTTGACCACGCGGATAACCCGAATAAGCAATAGCCGACTTTCATGGCCACAACCACAGGAATCGCAAGAAGGAAAAAACCTCCCATTGGCACAAGGACCGTTATAATCAAGCGCTCTAGTATTCCTAAAGGGTCAAATGTGTATTTTATTGACGCATCTGTAAAGTTCTTCTTTATAAAAAATATTAGGAAGGAACCACCGCATGTGGAAATTATAAGAGCTATTATGTACTTAACCAAAACATTGTTTAAGGATAAAAACATTGCAGTAAATTATACCTGAAGAGTTGGTGATAACTCAAATCTACCAGGCTCCAGTTTCATCGGTAATTGTAATTCCCAATATAACTCCCAAACTTTCTACTCCTGGCACCCACCATGTTTGCCAGCTTCCATGCTCCGCTGTACCGGAGGATGCATCGCACCAGTCAAGTTCTAAGTATTTTGATGGTTCTGGCCACAGGTGGTCCTCGTCCCAGTATCCAATAACGTGACCTGTCCCAGAGGAGTTTTGCTCTATATCGAACTTGGAATGAAATTCTGTACCAAGAAGCTCATACCCATAAACCATAGCCAAACTATTAGTAGTGGTGTCATCGTGAAAATACTCAGTAACTGCAGCTGCCCCTGCTTCAGGGCTTTCTGGATCATACATGTTAAAACTATAATATGTCTGTATAAAATTGGAGTAGCCGTCAATTCCTTTTGAGTTATCGTAGTATCCGAATACATTTGTGCCATTTATGGTTATTATCCAATTGTATCCCTTTATCCCGACTGTCCCGTCTATAGTATATGTCGCTTCACCAACCTCGGTGGAAACAATAGAAACCCAGACCCAGGAAAGCCCAACCCTTGTTGGTCCTTCTGCAGAAGCTACAATTGTATTCATGAAGTCAAATATCATGTTTGCCAGGACTATATGTATTTCTGCGATTTTTACCCCGTCGTGTGTGTTACTAATTGACTCAGGAAAAGTAACAGAAAATTCATCAAATATTGGAAGACCCGGAGGCTGAGAAGACTGTGGACGCTGCGAGCATCCAGCAGATATCACTAAAATAAGCAAAAGAGAAAATACAGTATAAATAATGATAGGGTTTTTTTCCTTCATGATAGTGTGATTATAGAACTTAAAGGGGGGGAATTCAAGGGATGTAGTGGAAATTAGGTGGAGACTTATTGTATGCTTATGGTCAACCACTTAGTCTGCCACTTAGTTTACAACTTAGTCTCTATAAATACTTTTTTTCTTGCTAACAGGCAAACTATATGATATAATCAGCGTTCTGTTTTTAATCTGACTGGGGGTAATACTTTGACCAAGCGGGTTAAGGCAAAAAGGGGCCTGCTAGTTGTTATATCCGGACCGTCCGGGGTAGGCAAGAGCTCTGTGGTCGCGCGGCTTATGAAGACCGCTCCAAAACTTAAACTGTCACTGTCTGCTACCACCCGTCCCCCCAGGCCCAAGGAGAGGGAGAACAGGGATTACATCTTTTTAGACGAAGATGAGTTCTTCCAGAAGGAGAAAAAACACGATTTTCTAGAATGGGCACAGGTTCATGGATACTATTATGGCACACCCAAGTCGTTCGTTGAGGAAGAACTCTCAAAAAATCACGTCGTTGTACTTGAGGTGGATGTCCAAGGAGCAGCAGCGATAAAGGAAGCGGTCAGTCGTGGGAGAATCAGAACCGCAGCAGCCGTGTTCATATTCCTAATTCCTCCATCTGTGGATATCCTCGCATTCAGGTTAAAAAAGAGAAAGACCGAGGATGAGAAAATTATGAATTATAGGCTGCGGGCAGCTATTGCGGAGTTGCAAGTAATGGAGAAATACGACTATATAGTTGTAAATGATCATATTGAGTCTGCAGCCGAAAAAATAGCGGCCATAATCAATGTTGAGAAAGAGAGAGTGTTAATAAATTGACAAAAGTAACTATTGATCAGCTCCTTTCCAAATCTGCCAATAAGTTCTTACTTTCAAATGCCTTAGGAAAAAGGGCAAAACAGATAAACGAGTGATCCCTACCATATGTTGACGAATTTAATCCCGCAAATCCTATAATAACTGCAATGAAGGAAATTGCAGCGGAGAAGATCAAAATCAATGTCTTCACAGGACCCGCCCCAAAAACCAAAGCATTACTCTTGGAAGAAAAACCGAAAAAGCGAATATCACTGGCAAAGGAAAAAAAGAAAAGATATAAAAAGAAATGATCACTTGAGACCTCTAGCAAAGAGCGCGGCTATAGATTGCCTTTTAAGAATTTTTAAATGCTAAAAAGCAAAACTATAATCCTCGGTGTAACCGGCTGTATTGCCGCCTATAAGTCTGCACAGATAGTACAGGGTCTTAAGAAATTAGGCGCAGATGTGTGGGTCGCTATGACAGAGGAGGCCACAAAATTTATTACTCCACTTACATTTAGAACACTTTCGGGCAATCCAGTGATCACCGATCTTTTCTCAGAAGAACTTGCGAAGCTCCCTGTTCCACATATTTCTTTGACTGAGCGGGCTGACCTCATACTTGTGGCCCCTGCAACAGCCAACATCTTAGCAAAGGTCTCAGCCGGCATCGCTGATGACCCGCTTTCTACCATGATCCTGGCTGCAAAATGTCCTGTCATCTTCGCGCCAGCAATGAACTCAAACATGTGGAATGACGAGGCAACTCAGGATAACATCTCAAAACTCAAGCTCAGAGGATATAAGTTTGTGGGCCCCGAATTTGGCCCTCTTGCCTGCGGGGACGAAGGCCTGGGCAGGCTTTCACCCGTGGAGACCATAATCGAGAAAGTTAAGGCGGAACTCGTCCCTGCTCAGGATCTTCTGGGGGTTCGTATCCTCGTTACAGCAGGACCCACTCGAGAGAGTGTCGATCCAATTCGGTTCATAAGCAACAGATCCTCCGGCAGGATGGGTTATGCAGTGGCAGAAGCAGCTGCGAAGCGCGGTGCGCTCGTTACCCTCATTTCTGGACCAACAAATCTTACACCTCCATCTCAAGTAGAATTCATCAATGTCGAAACCGCAGAGGAGATGCTCCGAGAAGTAATGAATTGCGAGAGCGAAGTTGACGTAGTTATCATGGCTGCGGCAGTTGCTGATTTTAAACCAAAGATCGCAGAAACACAGAAAATAAAGAAGACACAGAAGAAAGATATTATCGAACTGGAAAAAACAACCGATATTCTTAAAGAACTAGGAAG
>JAUWWO010000132.1 GCA_030616825.1 Candidatus Margulisiibacteriota bacterium
CCGCTTTCGGGTGTGGACACGAAAAATCTCGTGGCGCGCTTTCTCGTTGGGGAGTTGGAACTGAAAGATAAAGTCGAACCTCCCGGGTCTAAGAAGAGCGGGATCCAGGAGATCCGGCCTGTTGGTAGCTCCCAGGACTATAACCCCTTTATAACCTTCTAATCCATCCAGTTCGGTAAGCAGTTGGCTTACCATGCGCTCTGCAACATTTGAATCCTCTCTTCCCTTTACTCTTATAGGCGCGATCGAATCGATCTCGTCAAAGAAAAGAATGCAAGGGGCTGACTGTTTAGCCTTTTTGAAAACTTCCCGCAATGTTCTCTCTGACTCACCAAGCCATTTGGAAAAGAGACTCGGCCCATTGATAGATATAAAACTAACCTCACTTTCATTCGCTAGAGCCTTTGCCATCACGGTCTTGCCTGTTCCGGTGGGGCCGATGAACATTATCCCCCTGGGATTCGTTAAGTCCGAATACTCGTAGAATTCTGCATACTTGAGCGGCCATTTGACCAAGGAGATGAGATCCTGTTTTATCTTGTCAAGACCTCCAATATCGGCCATCTTAACTTTAGACCGTTCAAGGGAATACTCCCTCATAGCGGAAGGTTCAATTTCTTTGAGACCCTCCCGGAAATCTGCCATAGTGACCTTCACCTCCGAGGCAGCCTCAGAGGAGCTAAGACCTGATTCGACCTTAAATAGCATTCTCCTGAAAGCGTTCATACCCGCCTCTCGGCACAATGCAGCCAGATCTGCTCCTACAAAACCATGGGTTATCTCCGCCAGTTTATCTAGATCTACATCCTCGGCCAGGGGCATCCCCCTGGTGTGGATCCCCAAGATCTTTAACCTCCCCTCCTCGTTGGGAACGGGGATCGTGATCTCCCGGTCAAGCCGTCCCGGCCTCCTCAACGCGGGATCCAGAACATCGGGAATATTGGTAGCACCTATGATGATCACGTCACCTCGGTCAACAAGACCATCCATTAATGCCAACAACTGGGCAACCACCCTTTTCTCCACGTCACCGATAACTTGGGTTCTTCTTGGAGCAATAGCATCGATTTCGTCCATGAATATGATACTGGGGGCGTTCTGCTTAGCTTCCTCAAAAACTTCCCTTAACCTCGCCTCACTCTCCCCGTAAAACTTGTGCATAACCTCCGGACCGTTGAGATGGACGAAATAAGCTGAAGTTTCACTGGCTATGGCCCTGGCGATCAGTGTCTTTCCAGTCCCCGGTGGACCATGCAGCAAGATGCCGTTGGGAGCCTTTATTCCCAATTTAGAAAAAATTCTAGGGTACTTCAATGGAAACTCTATTATCTCCCTTATCTTTTGAATTTCTTTGTCCAGGCCCCCGATATCCTCGTAGTAAACTCTAAAACCCCTCTCTGATATGGCTTCTCCACTTTTTAATATAACCTTCGTAGCGGGTCTTACCATCACCGCTCCATCGGGAGCAGTACCTTCAACAAGAAAAGATAGCACCTGTCCGAAAAGGGTTACCTTTACCTTATCCCCTATGAGTATGGGGATATCGGTTAGGGTCTCCTTAATGGCTTTAATATCCGGTTCTCGCCCAAACAGCCTTTCCACATCTATGGCAGATAGGACTATCGTTTTTGCATCTTGATAGGGTATCTTATCCAGAGCAATTTTATCACCCAACTCCACGTCGGCGTTCCGCCTTATAGTCCCGTCAATCTGGATGATCCTTTGTCTCTGGTATTCTTGAGGAAGGGGAACCGCTTTGGCAACGGTAGATCTACCCCCCTTTATTTCGATAACATCTCCCAGAGTAACGCCCAATCTTGCCATATCATCCAAGGGTATGCGGGCAATTCCCTTATATACGTCTCCGGTTAAAGCCTCAGTTACTCTCAGGAATAAATCTTTCCCAGTGCTTTTCACCTTTATTTACCTCGACTTATGAAGTGTAAAAACCTAAATTTTCCCTGCACTGCAGCATACAGAACGAATTATGAAAGGTCTGGAAACACAGTGGTTCTATCAACCCTAATTAGTGGCTTATTCTATCCCCTCTACCTCTTTTATATGGTCAAGGATATTTTCCAGGGTATTCGACATATGTTGTTTAGCAGCAGCCTCGGCCCTGCAAGGGTCCCCTTTCTTAATCGCCTTAACTATTTCTTGGTGTTCCTGCAGCGATCTCTCTACCCTTCCCGGGATTGTTAAACCCCTCACCCTAAACATGTGGGAATGATCCCGAACGTTAGTGAGTATATCTGATAACCGCTGGTTTCCACATAGGTGGGAAATTTGAGTATGGAAGGTATAATTCAAGATAGTGTAGCTGTTAACGTCTTCAACCCTGGCAGAGGCTTCCATTTCCTTTAGAAGACCCTCCAATATTTCAAGTTTGGAGTCAGTAAGATTTTTTGCAGTTAAGGAGGCGGCAAGTCCCTCTAATACCCCCCGTATTTGAAGGATATCATCCACATCAGTAAATGATATTTTAGAAATCACCGCGCATCTATTGGGTGTGAGTTTTAAGAATCCTTCTGTAGCAAGCACTTTGAAGGCTTCACGTACAGGGGTTCGACTTACTCCCAGTTGTTCACAGACTTCAGATTCA
>JAUWWO010000119.1 GCA_030616825.1 Candidatus Margulisiibacteriota bacterium
CGAATGACGCATAACCTTAGTTTGTCGATGTTAGGAGTTAATATTGAAGCTTCCTAAACTAAAAATAGGAAATGTTGTTGCAAATATTCCAATCATCCAAGGTGGAATGGCTGTCCGCATATCCACTGGTCGTCTTGCCGGTGCTATAGCCGCTGCTGGAGGAATAGGTATCATTGGAGCATCGGGCATGGAATTCGACGAACTCCGAGAAGAGATAAGTATAGCCAGAAGCATGGCAAGAGGAGGCATTATCGGCATCAACATCATGTTTGCGGCAAAGGAATTTTTAGGAATAGTTCTTACGGCAGTAAAAGAAAAAGTAGATGTCATAATAGCCGGTGCAGGTTTTTCGCGCGATATATTCAAGATAGGAAAAGAAACCAAAACCATAATACTCCCTATCGTCTCTTCGGCCAGACTTGCCAAAGTATCGAAAGTCTGTGGCGCGGACGCAATCGTTGTCGAAGGCAGGGAAGCCGGAGGGCACCTGGGCACAGATAGATCCATCTTCGATATACTTCCAGAGGTAGTCTCCGTTGCGGGAAACCTTCCAATTATCGCTGCAGGTGGCCTCACAACCGGCGAGGATATATGCAAGGCATTCAAACTCGGGGCGTCTGGTGTTCAGATTGCAACGCGCTTTGTGTTCTCAGAGGAATGTAACGCGTCAAAAGAATTTAAAGAAGTCTATCAAAGAGCAAAAAAGGAAGATGTTGTGCTCATCTCTTCCCCGGTTGGTATGCCGGGAAGAGCCATAAAGACCGAATTCGTAGAAAAGATATTAAAAAAAGAAGCCCCCAAGCCTGTGGGCTGCGACTATTGTTTGAAGAATTGTTCCCTTGAATATTGCATAATTCAAGCACTGATAAACTCCCAATGTGGGGATGTGGAGCACGGAATAGTTTTTTCTGGAGAGAATGTATGGAAAACCAAGAACAGGGCCATTAGACCTGCTAGAGAGATCCTAAAAGAATTAGTCGAAGAAGCAGAGGAGTGTTATTCAGGATGAATCGTGTAGTTGTAACCGGTATGGGTGCTGTAACCCCAATTGGTATAGGAATAGAATCCTTTTGGGAAAACCTCGTTAGAGGAAAAAATGGGATCAGGCGAATCACTTTCTTTGACACGAAAGGATTCAACTCTCAAATAGCTGGAGAGGTCCCTGACTTTGATCCCCTCAAGTACATGGATAAAAAGGACGCAAAGAGACTGGTAAGATTCATCCAGTTCGCGATCGCTGCTTCGAAGATGGCTCTGGAGGATGCAGGACTGCTAATCTCTGAACAGAATGCAGATGATATCGGCGTGCTCATAGGGTCTGGCATAGGGGGCATAGGTTTCCTGGAAGAACAGGCAAGGGCACTCCACGAAAAAGGTCCGGGAAGGGTAAGTCCATTCTGTGTGCCTTGGATGATAACGAACATGGCTGCAGGGATGGTGGCAATAGCTACAGGAGCAAAGGGACCAAATTCCTGCGTTACCACTGCCTGCGCTACAGGAACTCACTCTATAGGAGACGCTTTTCGGATTCTGCAGCGGGGTGAAGCAGTAGCTATGCTAGCCGGAGGAAGCGAAGCCTCAATAGTCCCTATTGGAATCGCCTCATTCTGTGCTACAAAAGCCCTATCTACCAGAAACGACTCCCCTGAGAAAGCATCGCGGCCCTTTGACAAGGAAAGAGATGGATTCGTTATGGGCGAGGGTGCAGGGGTGGTAGTGCTCGAGACTCTGGAACATGCTCAAAAGAGAGGGGCAAAGATCCATGCTGAGGTTGTAGGATATGGAATGTCTGGCGATGCCTATCACATAACTGCTCCAGCACCTGAAGGTAAGGGAGCTGTACGCGCGATACTGCGGGCCCTTAAGGATGCAGGCCTTGCTCCAGAAGACATCCATTATATCAATGCCCATGGAACATCAACACAACTAAACGATAAATTCGAAACCGTGGCCATAAAGAAAGTCTTTGGAGAAGGTGCACGAAAGGTCGCTATAAGCTCAACAAAATCAATGATCGGACATCTCCTAGGAGCCGCCGGTGCGGTTGAGTTCATTGCAACCGTGCTCGCAATGCAAAAAGACACAGTTCCTCCCACAATCAATTATGAGGTTCCTGATCCCGAGTGTGATCTCGACTACACTCCAAATAAAGCAAGACCACTTAAAATCTCCACAGCAATGTCAAACTCCTTCGGCTTCGGAGGACACAACGCCATCCTTATTGTAAAAAAATTCAAACCCTGATATCATTATCCTTAATTCTTAATCCTTAATCCTTAAAAAGGATGGTGATAAAAGTATCTTCTCTATTTGAAAAAAAGCCCCATCCTTTTGCTTTGGATAAGAGAAAAACAAAGGTTTTTGTCCTTCTTGTACTTGTCTTTTTATTCTGCTGGCTCTCTGCCCAGGAAGCACTATCCCAGGAAACCTATCCAAATGTCGAAATCTCTGGTTACAAAAAATACGAATATCAACAGATTAATGTCTCCCCAGGGAGAAACTACTTTCTAGGGCTCCAGCATCTGGGAGCAGGGTATGGATTTACAAGCGGCCCTTGGCAGGAGAGACTGCAACTGCGCATAATCGGCAAGCTCTCGGAGAGACTCTCTGTTTCCTACGACCTAGAGCAACAGCCTGAAATGCCAGAACGCTATCACGTTAAAGTAAATTATGATAACCACGAGCTTACGTTCGGGGACTTTAACACTAGTTTCACAGGAAATGAATTCGCATCCGCCACAAAATCTTTAAATGGTGTGCTTTTTACCTCGCGAGACAACTGGTATGACTTAATTCTTGTTCCCTCGGCCAAAATACGAAGTTACTCACAATCCCTTACCCTTCAAAAAGGAGGAGATACCGCAGGACCATATAATCTCGGACACACCTCACTTGTTGAGGGGTCGGAACATGTGGAGCTAAATGGTGTGCCCATTAAAAGGGATGTAGACTACACAATAGATTACTTCGAAGGGAAGATTACTTTCAAAAGAATTATTTCCTCAGCCGACGAATTCAAGTATTCATACGAGTACACAAATATAATATACATATTCTTCCCTGCAGTAAGCAAGCGAGATTTCTTCGGATATAG
>JAUWWO010000001.1 GCA_030616825.1 Candidatus Margulisiibacteriota bacterium
AAGATGTCTTCCATTCCAGAAGATGGCTCTTTCCGCTATGTCCTCTTATTATTTTTCCAGAACTCGTGATCTTGAATCTCTTTGCTGCTGCTTTTCTAGTTTTTGCCTTGGGCATTTATATTCTTTCCTTTCGATGGGATTATAATAAGCACCAGGTTCTTCCCTAAAAATTTTCTTCTTGCTTCAGGAACACCTAAGTCTTTAACTCCTTCTAGCAATTTGTCAATAACCATCTCTCCGATATTTTTATGGGTAATTTCCCTTCCTCTGAAGACCATTGTGACCTTAACCCGGCGTCCTTTCCTTAAAAATTCTCTCGAGCGTTCTATGCGAACAGTTAGATCATGATCATCGATCTTTGGAGATAACTTTATCTCCTTCATTGTTCCGATCTTGTGTGCCTTGCGGGCTTCTTTTTCACGCTTCTCAAGTTCATATTTAAATCTGCCGTAATCCCCGATTTTACATACAGGCGGTTTCTCAAAAGGAGCCACAAGGATCAAATCCAGGTCTTTTTCTCTGGCTTTGGTTAAAGCATCTGAGAGGGACAGGATCCCAAGCTGTGTTCCATCACTATCAATCAGGCGGATTTCTCTTGCTTGAATCTGCTGGTTGATCAGGTAGCCTTTTTTAATAAGGAAACCTCCTCATTTTGTAAAGACATTGGTCAAAGGATATTATATCCTTTAGGTATGCCTGAGTCAACTTTTTGCTTCTATCTCGGTAAGGATCTCGGTAATAAAGTCCTCTGTTTTCTTTCCTCCGGCCTCTCCTTGCTTTCGAGAACGGACAGAAACGTTTCCTTCTTTGACTTCCTTGTCTCCAATGATGAGCATATAAGGGACTTTTTGAAGTTGCGCATCCCGGATCTTTAAGCCTATCTTTTCCCTGCGGCTGTCCAGTTCTGTTCTGATTTCTTTCTGGAGAAGTGTTTGCTTGACCCTTTTTGCATAGTCCAGGTGCCTGTCGGCAATAGGGAGGACTATAACCTGTACAGGAGCTAACCAGGTTGGAAATGCTCCAGCATAGTGTTCTATTAATGCTCCGAGGAACCGCTCAATGCTTCCGAGTACAACTCTGTGTATCATCGCTGGTCTGTGTTTTGCACCATCCTCACCGATAAAGCTAAGGTCGAATCTTTCCGGGATGTTGAAGTCAACCTGTATGGTTGGTCCCTGCCAGAGACGGCCAAGTGCATCCTTTAGCTTTATGTCTATCTTTGGGCCGTAGAAGATGCCTGCGCCTGGATCTATTTCGTATTTGATGCCTCGGGACTTAAGTGCTTCCTTTAGTGCCTCTGTCGCGAGAGACCAGTTTTCCTCGGTTCCAACAAATTTGTCTGGTCTAGTTGAAAGATCTACCTCATAGTCGAAACCGAATATCTTCATCATGTCAAAAGCAAAGTCTATAACTGCCGCTATCTCATCCTGAAGTTGGTCCGGAGTGCAGAATATGTGGGCGTCATCCTGCGTGAATCCCCGGACTCGAAGTAATCCATGAAGTACTCCAGATTTTTCGTATCTGTAAACGGTCCCCAGCTCAAAGTATCTTATGGGTAGGTCCCTATAACTTACTGTCTTCCGCTCAAAGATCAGTATATGGCCCGGGCAGTTCATGGGTTTAACTACATATTCCATTCCGTCAACTTCCATGACATACATGTTCTCCCTATAATAGTCCATGTGTCCCGATCTCTTCCAGAGATCTGCTTTTGCAAGATGAGGAATGGCCACCAATTGATATCCTCGCTTGATATGTTCCCGCTTGAGGAAGTCCTCAAGGACAGACTTGAGCATTGCTCCCTTTGGATGATAGTAAATAAAGCCTGCTCCAGCTTCTTCGTGTATTGAGTAGAGGTCCAGTTCCTTTCCAAGACGCCTGTGATCACGCGCCTCTGCTTCTTTCAAAAGAGCTAGATGGTTCTTGAGCTCAGCGGTGCTTCCAAAAGCAGTCCCATAGATCCGCTGGAGCATCTCGCGCTTCTCATCCCCTCTCCAGTAAGCGCCTGCGAGAGAAAGGAGTTTGAATGCTTTTATATAGGATGTAGAAGGGAGGTGTGGCCCCCGGCAAAGGTCCACAAAACTTCCCTGCCTGTAGAATGTTACACTTCCTTCAGGGATCTCCTGCAGAAGCTCGAGTTTATATTTTTCCCCTTCTTTCTCCATGATATCGATTGCATCTTGCTTTGACATTTCAAGCCGTTCAAAGGGCAGATCTTTTTTAATGATCTCTTGCATCTTCGCCTCTATTGAGGCAAGGTCGTCAGGGGTTAATTTTTTAGGAATCTCAAAATCATAGTAAAACCCGTTTTGGATTGATGGTCCAATTGCGAACTTGGTTCCGGGGAAAAGCTCTCCAACAGCTTGGGCCATCACGTGAGATGTGGAGTGCCTTAGTATCTCAAGCCCTTCTTTGGAGCCGAGGTCTATATTTTTTCTCTTGCCGTCAGGGAAAGTTATCTTAACCTTGGTCAAGGCGAGTATCTCCTAATTGAGGCTTATTGGAAATCTTGTAAGAACCCCTGAGAACTCAAATGGGCCTTTTGTTGGAACTCGCTTGCTTATCTCCCGGAGGGCATCTTTAAGATTCTTCTTTATATTTGATGTTATGTGCTCGGCTATTTTCTCTATGATTCCTTCCATTGCTTCCTCGAGTGATTTCCCTTCGCTTTCGCAATTCGGAAAATTTGGGCAGGCTACGATGAAGCGACCATCTTTACTTGAACGTACTATTATCTCAAAATTCACGGTTTCCTCCTAAAAATTAAGGCATTGACTTTAAGGGGTATAATATAGCATAAGAAAGGTGGGTTTGTAAAGTTTAATCAAGGAGGGGATCTTTGGTGTCCTTGACTTTTCCGGAGCACCCATTCATACTTTTTTTGAGGTGATTGATCTGAGTATTTTAAAAATTCTTGTTGCTCTGACTGCATTGATTCTCTTTTCATTTAATGCCTTAGCGCAGGATTTAGTAACTCCAGAAGCGCATGAAGATTTAATATCCCCGCTTATAACCCAAATTAGATTCGATGATAAGGCTTACTTTCCAAGTGATATCATCTCATCGACCCCAAGGATAAGCGCCATCATTACTGACGAGGGAGGGCAGGTTCGTTCCATAGAGGTTTGGGTCTCATCTGATCTTGTTTATTCAGGATCACCGGGAGTGGCTTTCGATGTGGACAAAGGGGTTTTCGATTATATACTGCTTCCGAAGCAGAAGCTTAAACCAGGCACTTATGAGATTTACATTAAGGCATGGGATGATTCGGGAAATCTTGCGGAGGAGAGGTTTTCGGAGCTTAAAGTTATACTTGGTCTGCCAAAGTTAGCAGGGCCAACTTGCTATCCACTTACATTTAAACCAGGACAAAGGGAGAAGGTTGTTATTTCGTATAATCTATCGATTGACTCTCATATTAAGCTCTTGATATATAGCGCTGCAGGAGACCTGATATGGTCCATGGAAGTAGAAAAAGGCATGGCTGGAGGAAGACAGGGCTTTAACAAAATTTCGTGGGATGGTCGGGGTGAATTTGACAGGGTAGTCCCAAATGGGTTATATCATCTGAGAATTGTTTCGGGAAATAGGGTTTTGGGATCAGGTAAGTTCATAGTTGCGGATTAGGGACTAGGGATTGGGGATTAAAGTTTTGATCTCTTCCCTTGCCCATGTGTCTGCTTTGAGGATTTCTTCAACTGTGGGTTCATCTATAATTTCATGCTTATCCATTATGTCCTTTATTAAAGAATGTATTTCTGTGAACTTGATCTTCTGAGCAAGAAAGAGCTCTACGGCGACTTCGTCTGCAGCGTTCATTACTGCTGGAAGTGTCCCGCCACGCCGCCCGGCAATGTAGGCAAGCTCCAAACATGGGAATCTCTCACAATCTACCTTTTCAAAAGACAAAGGCGGAGTCTCTCCCAGGTTTAACTTTGTCCAGTTGTTTTCTAGTCTATCGAAGCCCAGCAGCGCGTACTGTATGGGAATTCTCATATCTGGGGCGCTCATCTGGGCAAGGATCGATCCGTCTTCGAACTCGACCATTGAATGTACAATGCTTTGTGGATGTATAAGCACGTCTATTTTTGAGTAATCTATATCAAATAAATAATGTGCTTCTATAACTTCAAAGCCCTTGTTCATGAGCGTTGCTGAGTCAATGGTGATCTTGTGCCCCATTTGCCAGGTTGGATGTGCGAGTGCCGCGTGGGATGTGACCTTTTGCAGTTCCTTAACCGGGGTTGAAAGAAAAGGCCCACCTGATGCTGTAAGGATTATCCTTTTTATTTTTTTTGCTTTCTCTCCCTTAAGAATCTGAGCTATTGCGTTGTGTTCAGAGTCCAAGGGGACGATTTTAGACTTTGCCTTTTTGGCTTCCTCAATTACGATGCTCCCTGCAGCTACCAGTATTTCTTTGCTGGCTAGGGCTATTGTTTTTCTTAGTTTTATGGCAGAGAGAGTGTGGGAAAGGCCTGCAATTCCAGGGATAGCAACTACAAGGATATCGCTCTCATCGTGTTTTGCAATTTTCTCAAGACCCTCTTCCCCGAAGTAAATTGCTGTGGTCGTTCGCCCGAGTCTGGATACTAAGGTTTTTGCGTCTTCTTCTTTTTCTACACAGGCCAGGCGCGGGGAGAATTTTTTTATCTGATCTTCGAGAAGTTCTAAATTCCCTTTTGCTGAAAGCCCGGTAACTTTAAATTTTCCCCGAAGGGAAGCTACAATCTCAAGGGTTTGGCCTCCAATTGAGCCAGTTGAGCCAAGTATTGATATTCCCTTTTTAGCCACAAGAACTCCTTAGAGACCCAAAAGTTTTATTATCCCCATTGCCCCAACAGTAAAGATGAAGGTTACAATGATAGATGCGATAGTTGTTCCAAGCGCTATGGCGATGATTGCATTTCTCCAAGGTAGGCCAAAGAGAAAGGCGGCGACACATCCCGTCCAGACCCCTGTGACAGGTAGCGGTATTGAAACGAATAGGGCCAGGCCGAGTGTCTCGTATTTCTCAACAAGCTTGCTCCTGGCGCGTGTTCTCGCAAAGAGCCACTCAAAGAATCTATCAAAAATTTTGATCTTGCGGAGGTCATCGGTTAAGAAATTTAGAAACCAGAATACGGGAATAACCGGGATTAGGCTTCCCGCCACACTAATTAGAAAAGTGCTCAGCGGATGAAGTCCAAGGACGAAACCCAAAGGAATTGATCCTCTTACCTCTATAATAGGCGTGGCTGCGGCAATGAGAACCGCCGCCTCTTTTGGAAGTGTTTTGAGGAAATCTAGAATCCACAAGTGATAAACACCAACTTTATTTCTTCCTCATCCACGGCATCATTTCCCTGAGCTTTGCCCCGACCTTCTCTATTAAATGCTCCTTGTCTTTTTCAAGTAGTTCTGTAAACTTCTTTCTGCCGGATTTGTTCTCCTCGATCCATTCGGCTGCAAATGAGCCGTCCTTCACTTTTGCCAGCGTTTCTTTCATTCTGTCCTTTACAGACTTATCAATTATCTTTGGCCCAACGGTCAAATCCCCATATTTTGCGGTATTGCTTATGGCCTGACGCATTCCGTACATGCCCCGCTCATACATGAGATCAACTATTAACTTTAATTCGTGGAGACACTCAAAGTAAGCAACCTCTGGCTGATATCCTGCTTCAACGAGTGTTTCGAATCCAGCCTTAACAAGAGATGTGCATCCGCCGCAGAGCACGCACTGTTCGCCAAAAAGATCTGTTTCAGTCTCTTCATTGAATGTGGTCTCGATAACGCCAGCTCTTGTTGCGCCGATTCCCTTTGCATATGCAAGAGCAATGTCTTTTGCCTTTCCGCTTGCATCCTGTTCCACAGCTACAAGTGCGGGCACGCCTTTTCCGTCTTCAAACTGCTTGCGTACAAGTACCCCTGGACCTTTGGGAGCGACCATGATGACATCTATATCGAGTGGGGGCACTATCTGTTTAAAACGGATATTAAATCCGTGCGAGAACCCGAGTATCTTTCCCTTTTTCATGTATTTTTCTATAGATTCCTTGTATGCCTTGGCTTGAAGCTCGTCTGGAATGAGCATTTGAATGAGGTCTCCAGCTTTAGCAGCTTCCTCAGTCCCGACTACGGTCATCCCTGCCTTTTTAGCTTTTTCGTAGTTTTGAGTTCCAGGAATCTCAGCAACGATTACTTTAAGCCCGTTGTCACGGAGGTTCTGGGCCTGTGCATGCCCTTGGGCGCCAAAGCCGATGACGGCGATGGTTTTACCTTTTAGAACCCCAAGATTTGCATCCTTATCGTAATATGTCTTTGCCATAATTTTTCCTCCTCTTACCCCCTTTGTCCTTTCAGGACGTCTCCCCCTTAGCAAGGGGGAGAAAATGAGGGGGTTATTTTCCCGGGCACCACTCGTTATTACACTTACTACAGATTTTCTTTTTTCGGTAGACACACCAGCCGTATGTTAGGACTGAGTATCCTACAAGAAGCAGCCAGTCTTGATAGTATAACAAAAAGGGAATCGGGAAAACACCCAGAATAAACCATAATGCCCCCGAAATAGAGTCATCCGGATCAAGTGGCCCCTGTTTTCTGGCCTTAAAGAATTTTGGCGAGACCAATCCACCCATAAGGTAGCAGGTCTTCCCAAAGTAATGGCATCTAGTACAAGCAATGTAAAGATGCGAGAAGTATGTTGCTGCAGCATAGCCCAGGAAGATATAGGGAAGGACTAGATTATGGACATAAAGGGCAAAGACTCCAATTCCGACCCAGAAAATAAACCATACGAAACTAAGAGCGGCTTCTTTCTTTGTATACTCCTCCATAGGTCTAACTTTCTTGGGAGCCCCTGGCCAAAGAGATCTTGCCAGTGCGAACGAGCTCTTTTATGCCGAATTTCTTAAGAAGGCGTTCAATTCCCAGGACCTTGCCTTCATCTCCAGTTATTTCAACTATTACTGAATTCTCACTGACATTGACAATACGGCCTCGGAATATATCTACAACCTGCATTATCTCTGATCTGTCTTCCGAAGTTGCATTTACTTTTATAAGGGCCAGTTCCCTCTCCACTGAAGCGACGGCAGGGAGATCGTAAACCCTTATTACATCAATTAATTTGTATAGCTGTTTTATAATTTGTTCCAGTACTGATTCGTCGCCAGAAGCGACCAAAGTGATTCTGGAGATGGATTCGTCTTCCGTTGTTCCCACAGCAAGACTCTCTATATTAAAAGCCCTGCGGGAAAACAGGTTTGAGACCCTGGATAGTACCCCGGGCCTATTATTCACTATTACTGCAATTGTGTGTTTCATAAAAATCCCCCTAGTCCCTAGCCCCTAATCCCTAATCTACTAACATCTCATTAATTGGCTGTCCAGCGGGAACAAACGGAAATACGTTTTCTTCCTTGACGATCTTAAAGTCTATAAGCGTTGGCCGGTCCTTTATTTTCATAGCTTCTTCAAGGGCTCCTCTTACTTCCTCTTGTTTTGTAACCCTTATTCCGGCTGCCCCGTATGCTTCAGCGATTTTAACAAGGTCTGGATTATTACAAAGGTTTGTTTGTGAATAACGTTTTCCGTGGATTATTTCCTGCCACTGGCGAACCATTCCAAGGAAGGAATTATTGAGTACGCATATCTTTATTGGCAACTTGTTATTTACTGCTGTTGTCAGTTCCTGGATGTTCATCTGTATGCTTCCATCTCCTGCTATGTCTACAACTATTTTATCCGGATGGCCGATCTGGGCTCCAACTGCAGCAGGGAGTCCATAACCCATTGTTCCAAGACCACCGGAAGACAAAAATGTCCTCGGCTTTGTGTATTTATAGTACTGTGCAGCCCACATCTGGTTTTGTCCTACCTCAGTGGTGATGATGGCTTCGCCTTTGGTTACTTCGTATATCTGCTCAACGATGAATTGTGGTTTTATTCCCTTATCGCTCTTGTATTTTAAGGGATATCTTTTTTTCCATTCTTCGATTTGCTTTAGCCATGGGGTATCTCCTTTTTTTGCCTCAATCTTCCCAGTGAGTTTTGAAAGAACTCTCTTTACGTCACCCACTATTGGTACTGTTACTCGAACATTCTTTCCAATTTCTGCCGGATCGATATCTATATGTATAATCCTTGCTCCTGGAGCAAAGCGTTCGATATGCCCTGTAACCCGATCATCAAATCGAGCTCCAATAGCTATGAGTAGATCACATTCAGTTACAGCGTAGTTTGCATAGACTGTGCCGTGCATCCCCAGCATTCCCAGGGATAGAGAATGTGTTTCAGGGAATCCTCCCTTGCCCATCAGCGTTGTGGTCACAGGAATGTTTCCCTTGGTCGCAAGCTCATAAAGTTCAGCGGCTGCTCCGGATATAATCACCCCACCCCCAGCGTAAATAAGTGGCTTCTTTGCTGCATTTATGGATTTTGCTGCATGGGAGATTTGTCTTGGATGCCCCTCATAGGTGGGCTTGTAGCTTGGAAGGTCTATCTTGTCAGGGTATTTAAAATCTATCTTCTTTATCTGTGTATCCTTTGGAATGTCAATCAACACTGGTCCGGGACGACCGGTTCTGGCAATGTGAAATGCCTCTTTGACAATTAATGGAAGTTCTTCAGCGGTTTTAACAAGATAGTTGTGTTTTGTTATGGGCATTGTAATGCCGGTTATATCCGCTTCCTGGAAGGAGTCACGTCCGATAATGCTGGTTGGCACCTGTCCGGTTATAGCCACGATGGGTATTGAATCCATATGTGCGGTTGCAATACCAGTTACTAAGTTTGTTCCGCCAGGACCAGAAGTAGCCATGCACACCCCAACTTTTCCTGTAGCTCTGGCATATCCATCTGCTGCGTGTGCTGCGCCCTGTTCATGTCTAGTTAAGATATGGCGTATAGCTTTTTCATTGTACAGTACATCGTAAATAGGTAGTACTGCCCCGCCGGGGTAGCCGAATATTACATCTACCCCTTCTTTTTTAAGTGATTCTATTAATGCTTGTGCGCCAGTTAGTTCCATAACTCACTCCGTTCGATACTACCCCCTCTTTTTTCTCCCCCTTGCTAAGGGGGAGACCCGCCTGCTCGCCTCGGCGAAGCGGGCCGTCGGGCAGGTGTCCCGCAGAGACAAAGGGGGTGATTTTATTCCAAAATCGCTCCCTCATTTGCCGACGTAACCATTTTCTGGTATCTTGCCAGCCATCCAGTTTTTATCTTCGGTTCCGGGGCCTTCCATTTAGATAGTCTTTGTTTTATTTCCTTCTCACTCAGTTTAAGGTTTAATTTTCTTGCAGGAATATCGATTACTATTATATCACCGTCAGCCACTATTGCAATTGGACCGCCTAGAGCTGCTTCAGGGGAGACATGCCCAATGCACGGCCCCCTGGTTCCACCAGAGAATCTTCCATCAGTGATAAGGGCCACGGATTCAGCGAGTCCCATACCGGCAATTGCTGCTGTGGGAGAAAGCATTTCTCTCATTCCAGGACCGCCCTTTGGGCCTTCGTATCGGATGACAACAACATCTCCAGGCTTAATTTTCTTGGCCATGATTTCCTTCATTGCAGTTTCTTCGCTCTCAAAAACTCTTGCCTTGCCTTCAAATTTCATTGCCTTTTCCGAAACAGCGGATTGTTTTACAACCGAGCCGTTTGGAGCAAGAGATCCTTTTAAAACTGCCATTCCGCCTTCCTTATGGTAGGGATTATCTAGCCCGCGAATCACGTCTGAATCCTTTACTTTTGCGGATTTTGCAATTTCAATAATATCTTTTCCTGAAACAGTTGGAGAACTTTTAAGTTTGCTTTTTAATACGTTAAGAGCAGCTGGAACTCCGCCTGCGGCGTCAAAATCTTCCATAAAATGTTCTCCCCCGGGTCTTATATTTGTAATATGCGGAGTTTTCTTTGATATTTCATCAAACAGCTCCAGTTTAATTGGAACTCCTGCTGCATAAGCAATTGCAAGAACGTGAAGTGCTGAGTTAGTTGAGCCGCCAAGAGCATTATCAAGCATAATTGCATTTTCAATTGCTTCTTTTGTCATGATCTTTCTTGCTGTAACATTATTTTTTACAAGTTCAACGATTTTTTCTCCGCTCTCAACTGCAATTTGTTCTTTTTTCTCAGATATTGCAAGGGATGTGCCGCATCCCGGAAGAGACATTCCCATTGCTTCAGTTAAACAAGCCATTGTATTTGCAGTATATAGGCCCTGGCAAGCACCAGGTCCCGGGCAGGCTTCTTGTTCAAGGCAAGTTAATTCTTCCTCGGATATCTGCCCCAGCTTACATTTTGCTAAAGCTTCGAAAGTATCTCTTACAAGAGAAAGCCTTTTCCCCTTATAATTTCCAGAATGCATTGGTCCGGCTGTTACCACAATGCAGGGAATATCGAGTCTCCCTCCTGCAATGAGCATTCCAGGGGTGATTTTGTCGCAGGCTGTTAAAAGAACAAGTCCGTCTAAGGCATGAGCTTCCGCAACAGTTTCAATTGAATCTGCTACCAGCTCTCTAAGCGGAAGAGAATAGTACATTCCTTTGTGTCCCATTGCAATGCCGTCGCAAATTGCCGGGACTCCAAAAATAAATGGTTTTCCTCCGCCTGATTTAATTCCCTTTTCAATAGCTCGCTCAAGCTCTCTCATGTTTACATGGCCTGGAACAAGATTGGTAAAGCTTGATGCAATACCAATAAATGGTTTTTTAAGGTCTTCTTTTGTTACGCCTGTTGCATGCATTAAAGCGCGGTGTGGAGCTCTTTCAAGCCCCTTCTTCACCCTATCGCTTCTCATTATATTGCCTCCTAAAAATGATTTGCGATTATAGCATGATATAGGGATTTTTCAAAATGGTATTTGTAGAAAACTCAGGCAAAAAAACTCTTCTAAAAAAACTCTGCCAAAAGTGAAATTTCTTGAAATTCGTATCGATATAGAACTGATAGCATATAATTGGAGGTGAGGTTGACACGAAAACATTACCATCTGGAAAAACTTCTAGACCCGCTGTTCCTTGGACAGTAAGAAAAATTGCTCCAGTTGTTGCAAAGCGTCCTGGATTAACCAGAGGGATTGCTGATTTTCTCTTTTTGCTTAAAGAGGAAGCAATAGGAATAGAACTTCCAACGAGCGAGGCCCTCCAACGGCTGTCACCTCAAAATCTCAAGAACGTAACTATAGCCGAGTTCGTAAAAGCACTTGAGGATACAAATTTCTTTGATGTATTTTCTGAAGGAGTATACATCTTAGATGAAAAAACAAATTTGCGTTTAGCAAACGATACTGCAAGGCGTTTATATGGTGCCTTAGGAGCCACAGCGCCGTTTCCTTTAGCAAGGGTCTTAAGTGCGGGATCTTTGAAAGAGGCGATTAAAAGGATTAGCGTTGCGTCACCCGAAGACCCAAAGGAGGATCTTTTTCTCTACCTGACAAAGCCGGACGGAACTGAAATTCCCATCAAGACAACACCAAGACTGATTGAATTAAAAGATGGGAGATTGATAATTGGTACTGTTGCCCCCAGCATTACATCTGCCCTTCTTAGGCTGCATGAGGCAATTGCCAGAACGAGCAACATGGAGAAGGTTTTTGATCTTGTTCTAGATTATGCTGTGAATCTGTTCCGCCTGGATGGCTGTGCGATAAAGACGGATTTTGACCTCTTTGACAATTCTTTCGATGTAATAGCGATGAAGGGATTGGGAGAGGGGTATGCCCTTCCAAGGTCTCTACCATTGAAAGATACGGCGAGCTATCAAAGCTTCGAGTCTGGCAATATAATTATAAAGGAGGATCTAACTGTACAAATGAGTGCGGCTTCAAAATTCGGTATGAAATCTGGGATGTTCGTTCCGCTTTGGGTTGCCGAAGGTGTGGATGAGGCTGGCGCTGAAGTCTATCGTCGTATTGGTACTTTTTGTCTTTACTGTAAAGACCCAAAAAACCTTGACTCCCTTAAGAGAAAGCTTCAACAGGTGAGGATATTTGCTGATTTTGTTGCTATAAGAATTCAGGATGCAAGACTTCAACAAAAAACATTAGAGGGCTCTGCAAAACGGGCAGCTCTAAACAGGGCATCTCAAATTATTAATTCCCCTTTGAAGATAGAAAAAATTTTGG